>CALFEP010000205.1 GCA_937950125.1 uncultured Bacteroidota bacterium | reverse complement strand
AATGCAAATCATTAAAAAAGAATTTCGATGAGGGGATGGCGGCCTTGAAAAAGCAGAGCGCAGAGGGCAAAGGGCAGAAAGTGAAAAATGTTCAAGGTTCAAAGTTCAAACAAGGTTCAAAGTTCAAGATTGAGGGTGATGACTGCCTTGAAGGAATTAAGAATTACGAGATAAAAATTGAGAATTATGAATTAAGAGTTTAGAATTGAGAATAAAAGAATGAGAAAAGAGGAGGTAAACCTGTGAACACCAATATCGAACCTCGTAGAGGTTCCATAATTGTAGTAGAAAACAATGATCAATACGCAAAAAAACCTCGTAGAGGTTTCATATTAAATGAAAAAGGAAAATCAGAAATAAAATTAAATGGAAAATAAAATGGAAAACTGCATAAAAATACAGCCCTTGCTGATCGATTTCGTGGATAAAACTTTATCGGCAGAACAAACCAGTCTGGTGCGTAACCATTTGGCAGAATGCGAATTGTGCCGCGAAGAAGTTGAAAAGATGGCCATTTTAATCCATGAAATGGAAAATTTTACCGACGAACAACCCGGCGCTGAATTGCGAATAGAATTTGAAACCATGCTTTCGGTTGAAAAACAAAAACAGCAAAAGTCATTAAAATCAGCACCCTACAACAAGCAAACGAGCTGGCTTTACGCACCATTTATGCAGGTAGCGGCCGGGTTTACAATCCTGATTGCCGGCGCCCTGATGGGTTTTTTCTTTGCCAGGCAAACGGGACCAAACCAGCAGGTGGCCGATTTAAAAAATGAGGTTAACCAGATGAAGGACATGCTTATTTTATCAAAACTTGAGCAACCATCGGCAAGTGAGCGGATTTTGGCGGCCAGTTACCTGGAAGATATGACATCGCCCGATCCGGAAATCCTGAAAGCCCTCATCAACACCCTGAACACCGACAAAAACAGCAATGTAAGGCTGGCTGCCCTCAATGCATTGGCCAAATTTAAAAGCGACCAAACTGTTAAGGATGCTTTTGTGGAAACACTTTCGCAGCAATCCGACCCAATCATCCAGATTTCACTCATTAATATTTTGGTCGGGTTGCAGGAAACCCGTGCTATTGATAAAATGAAACAAATCATTCAGGATAAAAGCGCCAACGAATCTGTTAAAAAGTTGGCCGAGAAAGGTGTGCTTACCCTTATTTAACACGAAACAATTTAACATCCAATAATTGTTAACCGAAGTCCAGTTTCCCTGGCCGGCAGGAGGCGGACTTTCAAGATCAACACATTTTTATAAACTTCAAAAACAAACGTAACAATGAGAAAATCAATAGGTTTATTTTTCGCCGCCTGCATTCTGGTGTCGGGCAGCATTTTTGGACAGGAATACAAACACAACGTTAAAAGCGCCAAAAAGATCGAAATCAGCAACCTTGTCGGGTCTGTTAAGATTGTTGGCATTAGCGCGAGCGAAATGACGATCAAAACATCAAATGCTCCGGATATTCCTGAAAGGGCAAAAGGACTAAAACCTTTGTCAGGTTCAGGTCCCGATAATACACAAATTGGTCTTAACATTACCGAAACACAAGACATCATCAGCATTAAAGGAACCACCAAACAATCATCACAATCTGATTATACATTTCTTGTTCCAAACACAATTGCTGTCAGCCTCGACTATTCGAGTCCTTTTACCGAAGGTGATGTATTGGCACAGGATTTTGGTAACGAATTGGAAATAAAAACATTAAATTCAGGTGTAAAATGTTTGAATGTTAGCGGCCCGCTTATTCTTGATGTGATCAACGGCGACATCGAAATCATCTTTTCGTCGGTGAATCAAAACAACCCAATGTCTATCAAATCAATTAACAACGACATCGACATCACTCTTCCGGCCGCTTCCAAAGCCGATTTTGAACTTAGTACCCTACAAGGGGATATTTACACCGATTTGGACATCAATGTGGTGAAACGCAGCGACAAAAATGAATTGAATTTTATTGGTGGAAGCAATCATATAAAAGGAACCCTCAATGGTGGCGGTGTGAATATCAATGTTTCATCCATCAATGGGAATTTGTTCCTTCGTAAAAAGTAAATTTTTACAGGTTTCCGGTCAGAATACATCGAGACCGGAAACTTTTTCCCCAAATCTGGTATTCAACCAGTAACATTTCAGTTTTTCACTTGTCATTTAAAATACTTTAATCAAAATGAAAAATACAATCCTAACATTGTTACTATTTTGTCTTGCCTTTTCATGGGCGTTTTCACAGGAAATTATCGAAAAAAACATCAAAATGCCCAATCGCAAAAAGGTTGTTTTTGATGTTGATTTTTCCGATCAAATCATCATCAAATCCTGGGATAAAAGCGAGGTTTTTGTTAAAGCTACCGTAAATATCAACGACAACACCAACAATGATAAATTCCATCTTGACCTTGAAGAAACCAGCGAATCGGTCACTTTTTCAGGAAAAGTGGACGACCTCGAAAAGTTGTCAAACGAAAATTCAACCAACATTCATGGAGTGATAGTGCGTGGTGAAGACCGATGTGTCAATCTTGAAATTGATTACGAAATTTTCCTTCCAGAAAATGCTCAGATTGACCTCAAAACCATCAGTGGCAATGTTGAAATGATGGGTTGCAGCGGCCCGGTAAAAATTAAATCCATCAGTGGTTTTATCGACATTTCGATTGACCCGTCCTTAAAAGCCAGTTTCGAAATGAACACCATCACCGGTGAAATATACAGTGGCCTTGATTTGAAAATTGAAAATCAGGTATCAGAGATGCAAATTTTCAAAGGCGGTAATGTTGATGCAACATTGAGTGGCGGAGGAAACCTCTTTGAGTTAACCACCATCAGTGGCGATATTTATTTAAGAAAATCAAAATAAAACAATCATGTTCAAAAACTATCTCGTTTCGGCTTTTCGCAACATCAGGAATCAAAAAATTTATGCGCTCATTAATATAACAGGGCTATCGGTGGGTTTGGCTGCAACCATTCTCATTATGTTGTGGGTGATTCATGTATTGAGTTTTAACCGGTCGAACGAAAATTACGACAACATTTACCGGGTGGTACAAACCCAGATGTACACTTCGGGGCCTTTGACAACACCGTGCATGCCCGGCCCCCTGGCTGCTGATCTGAGAAAAGATTTTCCTGATATTGTGGATATTTTCAGGTTTTACGAAATTCCGGGAGTTGTCAGTTATGGCGAAAAAAGGTTCGCCGAAAACATTCAAATGGCCGACTCTGGATTATTTAGTGTTTTTAGTTTCGATTTTGTAAAAGGTTCGCCCAAAACTGCTTTAAAACCTTTCACTGCAGTGCTTACTGAAAGTGCAGTAAAAAAATACTTTGGCGATGTTGATCCTATGAACAAAATGATCCGTCTCGACAACAAAATAAGTTTTACAGTTAACGGAATCGTCAAAGATCCTCCCGAAAATTCATCCTTCGATAAAGAGGTTTTTCTACCCTTTGAGCATCTGGGAGACCTGGGCTATACCCTAAACCGTTATGGCTGGAACTCTTATTACATTTATGTGCAACTACCTCCTGAAACAGATTATCGTGTAGTTTCTGGCAAAATTAAAGACTACTTTAAAGTGGTCAGGGATGACGCTACAAGCCAGGTTGAACTGTTTTTGTACCCATTGAAAAACGAAAGACTCTATTCATACAACAACAAGCCCGAACTCATTGTAGGTGTTTGGGCACTTTCCATCATCGCGCTTTTCATTTTGCTCATCGCATGTATTAATTTCATGAACCTCTCCACAGCAAGAGCATCAAAAAGAAGCCGCGAAATCGGGTTGAGAAAGGTTGTAGGGGCAGGTCGTGGCCAACTCATTTTTCAGTTTTTAAGCGAGTCGGTATTGATGGCCATGCTGGCCATGGTTGTGGCCTTGCTGTTGGTAAATCTGCTGATGCCACTCTTCAATAAACTTACCGATGTTGAACTTTCGCTGGACGTATTTGATGTGAAAACGCTGCTCCTCATTCCAGGCATTGCGCTGCTCACCGGAATTGTTGCCGGAAGCTACCCCGCTTTATATCTTTCGTCGCTCAAACCCTTAAAAAGCATCCGGAAATCAACGGGGACCTTCAATGGAAACCCTTGGTTCAGGAGGTCGTTGGTGGTTTTTCAGTTTGTGCTATCGATAGGGTTAATTATTTCTACCCTGGTCATTTACAGTCAGATAAATTTTATCAGAAACAAAAACCTGGGGATGAACAAGGAAAACGTAGTTTATGCCCAGTTGCGGGCAGACATTTCAAAAAATTTTCCTGATTTTAAAAACAGAATTCTACAAAGTGCTGATGTGCTGAATGTCACGCGGTCGTCGCACCTTCCGTTTAGTGTAGGCAGCAATTCGGGAGGTTTGAGCTGGGATGGGAAAACCAGTGATGACGATGTGTTAATTGGCTTTGAGCGTTGCGATTGGGACTACATCGAAACCATGCAAATGCAAATGGTCGAAGGACGTTTTTTCGAAACGGGCTTTTCGACCGACACCGCCGCCGTTGTAATAAACGAAACGGCAGTAAAAACCATGGGTATGGAAAATCCGGTCGGCAGATGGATTGCTTTTAATGAAGGTCGTTTGAAATTCAATATCATTGGCGTGATAAAGGATTTTAATTTTTTACGGCTCAACAACCAGATCGAGCCACTGTCGATGTTCTACAGTCCTGACGATTATAATTTTATGTTGATCAGGGTTAACGGTCAGCGCACCCAGGAAGCCATTGCCCACATCGAAAAAACCTGGAACGAATTTGCCCCTGCGTTTCCCTTCGAGTTCAAATTTCTGGACGAATCGTATGAGCGGATTTATCGTAATGAGGCACGGTTAGGCGCCATCATCAAGTATTTTTCCATTCTGGCGGTCATCATTTCGTGCCTGGGGCTGTTTGGCCTGGCCTCTTTCATGACCGAACAACGTACCAAGGAAATTGGGATCAGGAAGGTGTTGGGTGCTTCCATTCAAAAAATTATCCTCATGCAACAGCGCGAATTTATTTTGCTGGTGGCTGTAGCCAACCTCATTGCCTGGCCAGTGGCCTGGAAACTGATGAAAGGCTGGCTCGATGGCTATGCTTTTAAAATAAACCTTTCCGCACAATTTTTTATTCTGGCAGGAATCCTGTCGCTGGCCATCACTTTTTTCACCATCCTTTTCCTGGCCTGGCGGGCTGCAAACAAAAATCCGGTGGAGGCAATCAAGTACGAGTAAGTCCTCTATGCAAATTCATGCTGAGATCAATCAAAAGGTTCATCCCACCGAAATCCTTAATGACAGGGTGTTTTAGGTTCACTTTCTGATAAAAACCATCAACATTTTCTGGCACATTAATTGGAACTTTCAGAGGGTTTTTTTGTGAAATTAAAAAAACATTAAGTCATGAAAACGATTTACCTGGTTTTGACAGTTGCATTCGCAGCGATTTTGGGACAAGCCGGCTTTGCACAGGATAAAATCATCAGACGGACCAACGATACGATTCCCTGTAAAATAAAAGAAATTGGTTCTGATGAAATTAAGTACCAGCTGCCAGGTTATCCGCCTGATCTGCTTTTTACCCTCGATAAAGAAAAAATTACAAAAATTGTTTTCGAAAATGGCCAGGAAATGACCTTTAAAGTTGAAATCGACAATCCCGAAAACTACATTAATCAGCGGAAAAACGCACTAAAAATCGATTACATCTCACCACTCACCGGCAATACCACCCTTAGCCTGGAGCACAGCCTCAAGCCCGGCCAAAGCATCGAAGGCTCCGTTGGATTTATCGGCCTGGGAATCGACCCCAATGATATCAACCCCTCAGGAGGGTTTGTAAAATTCGGCATGAAATTTATCAAAAGTCCTGATTTTTACCTTCGCGGGATACGTTACGCCCACATTTTAAAAGGCACTTACTTCAAACCGGAGATAGGTTTGGGTGTTTATTCACGCGATCATACCGAAGTTATTTACGACTACTACAATTATTACGAAAAAGAGGAAAGAATCGACATTTTTACAGGATTTATCAATGTTGTGATTGGCAAACAATGGGTTATCAACGATCTTTTCCTGATCGATTTTTATGGTGGCGCCGGTTATGGTTTCGACACCAACGAAAAAGAAAACGGTGGCTATCATTACGGCTGGGCAATTGTTGATGACGATGTTCCGCTGACTTTTTCAACCGGAATTAAAATAGGCTTTCTGTTTAAGTAAACCACTTTTCACTGAAACACTGCAGGATGTCCCCGAAAGGGGGCATCCTTTTTTGTTTTTAGCTCTCCAATACATTCTAAATTTTCCTAATTTTGTGTAAAAAATTTATGACAACAGTAATCATTGACAACAAAACCAAAAGAGGAAAATTACTCCTGAACTTAATCAAAGAAATGGGCTGTGGAGAAATCCTTTCGGATGAACCCAACGAAGAGACCAGAAAAGCCATTGAGGATGCCCGTGCTGGTAAATTGACAAAAGCCAAAAGTGCCTCCGAATTAATTAAAGAACTTGGAATCTAACGATGTTCCGATTAAATTTTACTGGTGCATTTAAACAGGACGTAAAAAGGATCAAAAAGCGCAATTACGAAACTGTTTTGTTATCAGATATACTTTTAATATTGGAAACTGATGGCAATGTTCCCTTAAAAAACAATCCTCATAAACTTACCGGAAAATATTCTGACTGTTGGGAATGTCACATAAAACCTGATTGGTTGCTGATTTGGCGAAAAAATGAACAACAAAATATTATCGAACTTGTCCGAACAGGTTCACATGCTGACCTTTTCAAATAATTAATTAAAGTTGGTAAACGAAGTTTTGTGAGATTATCCTTTGAAGGAATATTTCGTAAATCAATTTTTCTACTTTTGGCTCAAAATTTTTTAGATTATGGAAATAGTAAAAACCGAAATTCAGGATTTGCTCATCATCAAGCCGCAGGTTTTTGAAGACGACCGGGGCTATTTTTTTGAATCGTACAACAAAGATAAGTTTGCCGCCCACGGCGTTGATGTTCAGTTTGTTCAGGACAACGAGTCGCGCTCGATGAAAGATGTGTTGCGTGGCCTGCACTTCCAGAAACCCCCTTTTGCACAGGGTAAACTGGTGCGGGTGATGCGTGGTTCGGTGCTGGATGTAGCCGTCGATCTCCGTAAAAATTCGCCGACTTTCGGCAAGTGGGCTTCCATTGTCCTCACCGACAAAAATAAATGGATGTACTGGATTCCGGCGGGTTTTGCTCATGGGTTCCTTACCCTTGAAGACAACACCGTGTTTTTTTACAAATGCACCAACGTTTACAACAAACAATCGGAAGGCAGCATCCGCTGGAACGATCCCGACCTGGGCATCAGCTGGGGAAATATCGAAAATCCGGTGCTTTCGGAAAAAGACAAGATTTCACCACTTTTCAGGGATTTTGAAAGTCCGTTTTAATCAAAGCAAATGAAATCACTCAACTATCTGGTAAAAATTATCTTTTTACCAATCATTTATTTCCTGTTTTTTATTTCCTGTAGTAGTAAAAATCAGCCTCATGAAGACTTCTTGCCTTTGACAAATCCCCCTGCAATTCAGGGTATGTCCCCAGTTTACAGCATTCCTATTCCCGACAGCCTTGATTTTGCCGGTGAAGCTGTGCCCCTGGATATTTTTTATGTTCGCGAAGGCCTCGACCGAGAACTCACCGTTAACACCTATTTTCATTCGGCCACAATCATGATGCTGAAGCGGGCAAACCGCTGGTTTCCGGTGATCGAACCCATCCTGAAAAAGAACAACATCCCCGACGATTTTAAGTACCTGGCATTGATTGAGAGTGGTCTGGAAAATGTGGTTTCACCAGCCGGAGCGGTTGGTTTCTGGCAGTTTTTGAAAGGAACCGCCAAAGAATACAACCTCGAGGTGAACGATGCCGTTGACGAGCGTTATCATGTTGAAAAATCGACAGAAGCAGCCTGCCGCTACCTGAATGAATCGTACGCTGAATACCAGAACTGGACGTTGGCCGCAGCTTCCTACAACACCGGTAATCACAGAATCAGCAAGGAATTGTCGAAACAAAAAGTTTCGGGATATTACGACTTGTTTTTATCGACCGAAACCACGCGTTACATGTTCAGAATACTGGCTTTGAAACTCATTTTTCAGAATCCGGCAAACTATGGATTTCACATCCCGGCAAACGACCTTTATCCCACCATTCCAACCAAAATTATCACCATAAACAAAACCATTGGTTCGCTGGTTGAATTTGCCCGCATAAACAACCTCACCTACAAAACCTTAAAGTATTTCAATCCCTGGCTCAGGGAAGATCATTTGCCAAACCGCACGGGCAAGGTTTACCAGATTAAAATACCGGAAGATGGATACTTGAATTATTCAAAACTAAACGGGGTGAAATAGGTCAGTTGCATTTTAACTTTTACCTTTGACCATGTTTTAAGGATGGGAGATTTGAAGCATGAAAAAGAGGGACTTTTTAAGGCTTGGGATTTACGGCGCCTGCAGTGCGTGTCTGGCCGGAGGAATGTTTCCTGCAAATGCAGCAAAACCATTGCCGCAGAATAAAAAATTCAGGCCGGTAAGAAAGGCAATTTTTTACACTCCCACGGCCAGGGGTATGAAATGTTTGATATGCCCCAACGAATGTCAGATAAAACCTGAAGAACATGGCGACTGCCGCACCCGGTATTTTACAGAGGGCGACCTCTACACCATTGCATACGGAAATCCGTGTGCTGTGCACGTTGACCCCATCGAAAAAAAACCATTGTATCATTTTCTACCGCAAAGCAAGTCGTTTTCTATTGCCATCGCCGGATGCAACCTGGCCTGCCTGAATTGCCAGAACTGGGAAATATCGCAGGCCAGCCCGCTGGCTACCAAGAATTACGACCTGACACCTGGCGATGTAATAAAAAATTGCGCCGAACAAAGGTGTACCTCCATTTCCTATACTTATTCCGATCCGGTAGCCTGGTATGAATATGCCTACGACACCGCTCAGATGGCCAGGGTTGCCGGGATAAAAAACGTGCTGGTTTCGGCCGGGTACATCAACCGTGAACCTCTTCGCCAGTTGTCAAAATACATCGATGCTGCCAACATCGACCTCAAAAGTTTCAGCAACGAAATTTACGAAATGCTCAATGCAGGCAAACTACAGCCTGTGTTGGACTGTTTGACATTTTTAAAAGACAACGGCGTCTGGCTCGAAATTACCAATCTGGTGGTACCCGACTGGACCGACGATTTCGACATGATAAAGCAGATGTGCGACTGGCTTGCCGACCATGGTTTTGCCGATGTTCCGCTGCATTTCAGCCGTTTTTACCCACAGTACAAGTTAGCCCAGCTTCCCGAAACGCCGGTGGCCACGCTTGTAAAAGCCAGGCAGATAGCTCTTTCTGCAGGTCTTCATTATGTTTACATCGGAAACGTCCCCGGTTCAAATGCTCAGGACACCCTTTGCCCCGGCTGCAAAAAACCACTTGTACTGAGGAAAGGCTTTTTTGTTGAAAAAAACGAAATCAGCAACGGAAAATGCCGCTATTGCAACATGAAAATTCCCGGTGTTTGGGTCTAATTAATTCATTTACTGATCATAACCAAACATTGACAAATGACTGAGGATTGTTTTTCACCCCCTTTTTTATTAATCCTAAAAAAAACACTATCTTGCACGGCAATTTTGATTTACAGCAATGAAAAACGCACACTTGATTTTTTCACCAGGCAACGACGCCGGTACTATTGAAGTTCTGATCAATGGTGATCTTACCATTCAGAATATTCCTGATTTTCAGGAACGAATTATGGGTCAGGTAAAAAACCACAATGTGATTGAAGTCATTGTTGATGAGGTTACAGCGATTGATCTCGCATTTTATCAATTCCTGCTTTCGATGAAAAAAACCTTTGAATTATCGGCAAAACAATTCAAAGTACTTTACAACCTGCCCGAGGATTTTGAGAAATTATTTGAAAACTCGGGCTTAAAATTGAATTCCAACGATTAGCAATGATTAAATATTTGTAAAATGCTCAAAACAATAATGGTTGTTGACGATTCGTCAAGCATAAGAGAAGCAGTGGGTTTCACCCTGCAAAATGAAGGGTACAACGTTTTAAAAGCCGAACATGGCAAGGATGCACTCAGATACTTTGGCACCGGTCCAATCGATTTGGTAATTACCGATTTACACATGCCTGAGATGAACGGCATTGAATTGACCGCCGAAATCAGAAAATTACCCGACTATTCAAGGATACCCATACTTGTTCTGACCACCGAATCGCAGACTGAGAAAAAACTGGAAGCCAAAAAAGCAGGCGCAACAGGCTGGCTGGTAAAACCATTTTTACCCGACACCTTGTTGTCTATTATTAAAAAGGTAATGAGGTAAATAATACCATAACCATTGATTATGAATTTTAAACACAAAAAAGCTGTTGATGTATGGATATAATGGAGGAATTCAGACAAAAATTTATCGAGGAGGCTGACGAATTAATCACCAACCTTGAAAGTTCTTTGCTTGTCCTCGAAAAAAATCCGGCAGAAAAAGAGCATATCGGGCAGGTATTCAGGGTTATGCATACCCTCAAAGGGAATGGCGGAATGTTTGGTTTCAACAAAATCAGCGAGTTTACCCACGATCTGGAATCGATTTACGACCTGGTACGAAATGGCCAGATGGATTTAACACCCGATATCCTCAATACCACACTTTTATCAGTTGACCACCTAAAAGTTTTGCTGCAAAAAGGCGATAATCTCGATTCAAAAACTCTTCAACAGCACAACGATTTTACGAGGAAAATTACACACATCATAAACCTTAAAACAGGAACAAATACCCCGGAAGAGCCGAATGAGCCGCATACCCCTGCTGAGTCAATCCGTATTCAACCGCAGGACCGGAGTAGTTTTATTACCTACTATATTTCGTTCAGGCCGCATCCTGACATTTTCAGCAATGGCACCAACCCGCTTTACCTGCTGGACGAAATTAACGGGCTGGGCAAAACATCAGTAATTGCCCATTTAGAAAACCTGCCCGCACTCGAAGATTTTAATTTCTCGAAATGTTATGCCTGGTGGGAGTTGTTTATTGCTACAGAAGAACAGAAAAGCACATTAGCCGATGTTTTCATTTTTGTTGAAGACGACTCGACCATCAACATCCAAAAAATTTCTGACGGTGATCTTTTCGGCGAAGTAGTTTTTAACAATTATCTTGAAAAAATAAAGAACAACAAGGCATCTGTCGATCTGAAAGAGTTGCACAATCTGATTAATACCTACGAAATTGAGCATTATGTTGATTTACCTCCTACGGTTGAACCGATGCCAGAGCCTGCGCCAAAGGAAACAGAGGAATCAGACACCGACGAAAATGCTGCTGCAGAAGCTGTCCCGGTGAAAAACAAACCCGAAACTGTCATATCGAGCATTAGGGTGTCGTCCGACAAGGTTGACACACTGATGAATCTGGTGAGCGAAATGGTGACCGTTCAGGCACGAATGAGCATGTTTGCCGAAAAAAGCAACAATCCGGAACTGATTAACATAGCCGAAAACATGCAAAAGCTCTCGAAACAGTTGCGCGACAATGCTTTCAGTATTTCGCTTATCCCTATTGGCAGCATACTCACACGATTTCAAAGGCTGGTGCGCGACTTGTCGGCTGATTTGAAGAAAAAAATAAATTTTGAGATCGAAGGAGAAGACACAGAGCTTGATAAAAACATCATCGAGCGTTTAAGCGACCCGCTGATGCACATCCTGCGCAACAGCCTCGATCATGGCATCGAATCGCCCGAAAAACGAAAGAAAGCCGGAAAACCCGAAACTGGCACCATCAGGTTCAGGGCATACCATTCAGGAAGCAACGTTCACATCGAAATTGGTGATGACGGGGCCGGCATCAGCAAAGCAAGGGTACTCGAAAAAGCCAGGCAAAAAGGCTTAATAACCGAAACCGATCAATTGACTGACAAACAGATATTCAGCCTGATTTTCACCCCGGGATTTTCAACCGCAGCCGCAGTATCGGATGTTTCGGGCCGAGGCGTTGGCCTTGACGTAGTAAACAAAAAAATTATGGAACTCAGGGGCGAAATTTTAGTGGATTCGGAGCAGGGCGAAGGCACCACCATTACCCTCGTACTCCCGCTCACCCTATCGATAATCGACGGGATGCAGGTAAAAATTCACAACACGTATTATATCATCCCATTATCGGCAGTTCATAAAATCTACTCCATAGCACATTCGCGCATCGAAAGTGCATTCGACAATATTATGGTCTTCGAAGGTGAGCAAATCCCGTTTTTTTACCTTCGTAAACAGTTTAATATCGACGGAATACCTCCCGAAAGAGAGGAAATTCTTGTGGTAAAGTATGAAGCCAAAAAGGTTGGGCTTGTAATTGATAAGGTAATAGGCGAATATCAGACAGTACTCAAACCCTTGGGAAAACATTACAAAAGCCAGGAATTTATAGCCGGAGGAACTATTTTGGGCGATGGAACCATTGCCCTGGTCCTCGACACAAACAAAATAATTTACCAGTTTGCCAATAAAAACTTAATGAAGGAGGAAAAAATATGAGCGAGGTTCAGGAAAATAAAATCAGCTCATACCTGACTTTTAATCTGGGTAACGAACTTTTTGCCTCACATGTTGATTATGTGTTGAAAATTCTCGAAATGCAGCACATTACGGAGGTTCCAAAATCGCCACCTTTTATGAAAGGCGTGATAAATCTCAGGGGTAATGTGCTTCCTGTAATTGATGCACGGGTAAAATTCGGGTTAAAAATCACCGAATACACCCCCCGCACGGTAATTCTGGTTCTGAGCCTGGTTATCGACGGCGACACTATTGAAGTGGGGGCAATAGTTGATTCGGTGCAGGATGTTGTTGAGTACAACAGCACCGAAATTATGCCTACACCCGGTCTTGGAAGTAAATACAAGTCTGACTTTATTGAAGGCGTGATGAAGATAAACGATCAGTTTGTTATGGTTTTAAACATGAGCTCAGTGTTTTCGAACGATGAGATTATCGACATCCAGGAAAAATCGGAACAACTCAAAAAAGGCACTTCCAGACAAAAATCAGATAATAAGACAAAAATCAGGATAGGAGGAAACAAAGCATGAAATGGAACAACTTGAAAATAGGGTTGAAGTTGGGGATAGGTTATGGCACGATCATATTTATTATGGTGGTTATTGGGAGCATTGCAGTGTATCAGATGTTGATGCTGAAAAGTACGGCAAAAAATCTGGCTACAGAGAGTATTCCCCGAATGGTTATTTCACAAAACCTTCAAAATGCTTCATTTGGTGCTATGTACACCCTAAATCTTTACACCATTACCAATGATGAGAAATACATAGCAGAAGCTAAAAACCACATCAACACGCTGAAAAAAAACCTGGAAGAAGCCAACAAAATAGACTCGGATTCCGAACAAGGCGAGCTATTTGTTGAAGCCGTTGCAAAAACCGAAACAGATCTTGACATATACGAGAAAAAAACCCAAGAATTGATTGATGACGCCCGCATACTTCAGGAAAGTCAAATTCTGATGGATAATACAGCGTTGGAATTTACCGACAACTGTTACAATTTTCTCAGAAGCCAGGAAGCTACAATGGCCGATGAAATAATGAAGAAAAAAGCATCGCGTGCCAGCCTGGAGAAAATAACCATGATCAACGAAATTCTTGATTTGGGCAACTATATCCGAATCGACAATTTTAAAGCCCAGGCACGCCACGATTTAACTCAAAACGATGAAATCCTCAAAAAATTCGATGAAATTGAACTCCTTGTGCAGCGTTTGGAGGCAAAGGTTAAAGATAGCTTCGACAAAGAACTGATTAAAAACATCAGGTCATCGGTACAAACATACCGGAATGCCAAAGAAGAATATTTTAAACATTTCAACAAGCAGCTCACCATTTTGGGTCAATTACGCGAAAGTGGTCTGAATACGGCAACAACCTTCAACAAAATTTCAAACGAAAGCAACGAACTGACCGTTAGTTTCGCCAACAGGTCAGCAGGTAATCTCAACGCATCGTCACTAATTCTGACCATTGGCCTGGTTGTTGCGCTGATTTTTAGCATTGTTTTGGGATATATCATTTCACACGCCATCGCAAAACCCATCAGAACAAGTCAGCATTTTGCCGGACAAATTGCGGGTGGTAATCTTGACATAGACCTGAAAATAGATCAGAAAGACGAAATCGGTATGTTGGCCTGTGCCCTCGAGGAAATGAAATCGAAGCTTCGCGAGGTGATCATAGCCATTCAGAGCACCTCTGATAATATTGCTGATGCCAGCGGTCAGATGAGTACAACAGCACAGACGGTATCGCAGGGAAGTACCGAGCAGGCCTCGGCAGCCGAAGAAATTTCGGCCTCGATGGAACAGATGTCAGCAAGTATTTCACAAAACACTTCAAATGCACAGCGTACCGAAAAAATTGCTGATGAGGCAACCAAAAAGATCAGAGAAGGTGGCGAGAAGGTGTTGGTGGTGTTGAATGCCATCAAGGAGATTGCCGATAAAATTACCATTATTGGCGATATAGCTTACCAAACCAACATTTTGTCGCTGAATGCTGCCGTTGAAGCAGCCCGTGCCGGCGAGCATGGCAGGGGTTTTGCCGTGGTGGCCGACGAGGTAAAAAAATTAGCTGAACGCAGCCAGGTGGCTTCCACCGAAATCGACAAGGTATCAAAATCAGGCGTTAACCTTGCTGAACAGGCCGGCCTGCTTTTCAATCAGATTGTACCTCAGATCGAAAATACATTGAAACTCGTTCAGGAAATTACCGCCTCAAGCCTCGAACAAAATTCAGGGGCCGAACAGGTGAATGATGCCATTCAGCAGTTTAACCAGGTAATTCAGCAAAACGCTGCTTCTGCCGAAGAAATGGCCACCAGCTCGCAGGAACTCGCAAGCCAGGCATTGCACCTGAAAGACATTATCGGATTTTTTCATACAGGAACAACATCAGCTCATAAAAGCACCAAAAGCCAACAATTGCGCCAGCCACAACAAACACACCCAAAACAACCCTTTCAAAAATCGTTGAAAATTAAAAGTGGCTACAAAAGTGGTGTTAACCTGAAACTTGGTTCAGATGAAATTGATGGTCAGTTTGAAAAATATTAACAGTTTATTTTTAAAAACAGGCTTCAATGAACCTTTCTGAAGTACAAAAAATATATCAAACAGAGCTGACAGACAGCGAATTTATGCGGTTGAGCAGTTTTATTTTTGGAGAATACGGAATAAAAATGCCACCGCATAAAAAACTGATGTTGCAGGGAAGGCTTCGTTCGAGGCTTAAAGCCCGCAATATGTCATCGTTCAGCGAGTACATCGATTTTTTGTTTAGCAGCAAAGGCCAGCAGATTGAGCTTGTACACATGATAGATGTGGTGACCACCAACAAAACCGATTTTTATCGAGAACCCGACCATTTCGATTTTTTGTTCACCAAAATTCTCAAAGAATTTTCAGAACTGAACAAAAAGGATATTTTTAAAATATGGAGCGCAGGCTGTTCCACGGGTGAAGAACCTTATACAATGGCAATAATACTGAGCGAATTTATGGCCCTCAACCCCGGATTCGATTTTCAGATCAAGGCTACCGACATTTCCTCACGGGCGCTCGAACACGCCAGAATGGCCATTTACCCCGAAAACAGAGTGTCAGTAATACCACTCAGCCTCAGGCAAAATTACCTGCTTCGCAACAAAGACCGCTCGAAAGACGAAGTTCGTATCATTGCCGCCTTACGGCAAAAAGTAAGTTTTGAACGTCAGAACCTGATGGAAATTCATTCATTTTCTGATACCGGATTCGACACGATTTTTTGCCGAAATACACTCATTTATTTCGATCATACTACCCAGCGACGGGTGGTTGCCAACCTTTGCAACAAACTGCAACCCGGTGGTTACCTCCTCATAGGTCATTCTGAAACTATTTTTAACGAACATTCACTACCCCTTGAACGCATAAAACCAACCATTTACCGAAAAAAATAAACTAATTTTTTTTGAATCAACATGAAAGAAGAACCATACAAAATACTGATAGTTGACGATAGCCCACTTAACCGAGATATTCTTACCGAATTGTTAAGTCAGTTCGACTATATTCTGTTAACAGCCGAGGATGGTCGATCAGCGCTTAAAACCGCAGTCCGCTACCCGTTCGACCTGATGCTACTGGACGTAATAATGCCCGATATGAATGGTTTTGAAGTTTGTACGAGATTAAAGAAAAACCCGGCTACATCAGGCATTCCGGTCATTTTTCTCACCGGCCAGATGGATGCAGAAAGCATTATGAAAGGGTTTGAAGTGGGGGCTGTGGATTATCTGGCAAAACCTTTCAACAAAGTTGAACTGCTTGCCCGTGTTAAAAACCACCTTGAGCTCAAAAGATCGCGCGAAGAACTCGTAAAAGCCAAGGAAGCAGCCGAAAATGCACTAAAATATAAAAGCGAATTCCTGGCCAATATGAGCCACGAAATCCGTACGCCCATCAACGGAATTATTGGCATGTCAGAATTCCTTGCACAAACCGATCTTTCACCCAAACAGGACGAATTTGTCAGAATCATCCGTTCATCAGCCAACTCGTTGCTCAACCTTATTAACGATATCCTTGATTTTTCAAAGCTGGAAGCAGGCCGTGTTGAACTGGAACATATTGATTTCGATTTGCACGAACTTATCACCGACACTGTTAAATCGATAGAATTTAAAGCCCGTGAAAAAAATCTTTGGGTAAAACACGATATCGATCCAAAAATTCCACAGGCTGCCAACGGAGACCCAACCCGCATTCGCCAGGTTTTACTCAACCTGCTCTCGAACGCCATAAAATTCACCACCCAGGGCGGAATATCCGTAAAATCGTCTCTAATCGCTGAAGCCGACAACTTCGATAGAATCCGCTTCGATGTCATCGACACCGGCATTGGCATTTCGGAAGAAGGCAGAAAAAAACTTTTCAAATCGTTCTCGCAGGTCGATGCTTCTACCACACGCACCTATGGCGGAACTGGCCTCGGACTTGCCATCTCAAAAAGCCTTGCCGAAATGATGGAAGGCGAAATAAATGTTGAAAGCGAACCCGGAAAAGGTTCCGATTTTTGGTTTTCAGCCAAATTGCAAAAATCTGATCCTGAAATTCTAAAGAAAAAATCAACCAACGAATTCATTTATATGTCAGCCGAAAGCCCAAAGTTAAAAATTCTGCTTGCCGAGGATAATATTGTCAATCAAAAGGTGGCTATGATCCATTTTCAGTCGCTGGGACACGAAGTGGAAGTAGCCAAAAACGGAAAAATAGCTGTCGAAATGTTCGAAAGCAAAAACTATGATGTCATTTTTATGGATGTCCAAATGCCCGAAATGGACGGTTTTGAAGCAACACAAGCCATTCGTGAAATAGAAAAAAATTCAGGAAATAACACCAAAATCCCCATCATAGCCATGACAGCCAATGCCATGCAGGGCGACAAAGAAAGATGTCTGGCGGCAGGCATGGACAATTATATTTCAAAACCATTTACCGCAGGTTCGCTATTAAAAATACTTCAAACATATTCTTTTTAACATGATTAGAAAAATTCAGGATGAAGACCTGCTCAACGAACTAAAAATTCGTTTCGAGACCAACCGTCAAAATATGATTGAGTTGACAGAACTCAACAAACAACTTCTTGAAGTGAACATGAAACTGGCAGACAGCGAAAAGCTTAAATCACACTTTCTATCAAATGTCCGAAACGAAATTATCAATCCCTTGTCGTCAATCCTCAGCCTTTCGTCAAATATTGCCGGCATGTCGCTATCAATAGAAGAAATGCAGAAGCAGGCAAAAATTATCTTTAACGAGGCATTTGTTCTTAATTTTCAAATAACCAACATTTTAAGTTCTGCCGAAATTGAAGCAGGAGAAAGTAAACTCGAAATTTACAATGTTGATATTGTTGAGTTGACACGATCGGTAGTTAATAAATTATCCCCATATGCGCGCAACAGAAAAATTGAACTTGTATTCGAAAAACAGATTCCCGATGAATTGACAAACAGGAGTTTCAGGAGCGATCCGTCCAAACTTCGACTTATTCTGGAAAATCTGATTTTGAATGCCATAAACTGGAGTCACCCCAATAGTCAGGTGATTGTTAGTTTATACGAACAGGAAGAAATGATTCAGTTGCAGGTTCGCGATTTTGGAGTTGGGATAAACAAAGAAGACCAGGAGGTGATATTCGACCGTTTCAAGCAATTGGATGAGCGCATTTTTACGGATAATCCCGGTCATGGGCTTGGACTTTCGATTGTAAGAGCTTATTCCGATATTCTTTCAGGCAGTATAACGGTTGAAAGTGAACCTGGTAAAGGAAGCACATTCACCGTATGGATTCCTTACACTGCAGATCTCAATGCAAGTGAAGGATTTTCGCAGGATGGTCAGGACTTTCTATTTGATGAAGGAGATAGATTTTGATTAAGGATTCAAAAAATAGTCATTTTTTGATGCCATCGGGATTGTTTGTTTCCCGTGAACCTCATACCATTGTCACCATTCTTGGTTCGTGTGTGGCAGTTTGTATATACGATACCCATCTCAAATTCGGCGGCGCCAATCACTACATGCTGCCACTTTGGAATGGTTCAGGTTTGGCCTCTCCACGTTATGGCAACATAGCCATTGGCGTGCTTCTCGAGAAAATGATACGCTTTGGAAGCGATAAAAAAAACCTGATAGCAAAAGTATTTGGCGGGGCAAGGATGTTAAACGATCAATCGAATATATTTAATATTGGAATACGGAATGTTGAATTGGCATACGAAATATTTCAAAAGGAAGAAATCAGAATCATAGCAGCAAGTACGGGAGGTGTTAAGGGCAGGAAAATTTATTTTGATACACAAACCGGTGAAGTACTCCAAAAATACCTCACAGGTAGCGAAGAAACAGATACAAAAACACACAGAAGTTCATTTTATCATCAATAATCATGAAAAATAAAATAAGGGTTCTTGTGGTCGACGATTCAGCGCTGGTACGACAATCGCTCACCTCTGTTCTCGAAAGCGCAGATATAGAGGTGATGGCAACTGCAACCGACCCGTATGCAGCAGCAAAAAAAATAAGCATCGAAGTACCCGATGTTATCACGTTGGACGTTGAAATGCCAAAAATGGACGGGCTTACCTTTCTTAAAAAAATAATGGCTCAACACCCAATACCTGTAATCATCTTATCGGGAATTACGCAAAAAGGATCGGTTGAAGCCATTAAAGCGTTAGAATATGGCGCTGTTGAAGTTATACCAAAGCCAAAACTGGTTTCGCGTGAGTTTTTTGATGAATCAAAAATTGCTATCCTTGATGCTGTGCGGGCGGCTGCAATGTCCAAGGTACGCCGCCGGGTAAATATTTCTGAAATGGTAGTGCCTGAAAAACTTACCGCTGATGCCATTATTCCCAACAGCGTACAAAAACCCTGTTTGCAAACCACCGACAAACTGATTGCCGTGGGCGCCTCGACTGGCGGAACTGAAGCCATAAAAACCTTTCTCGAAGGTCTTTCGCCCGAATCCCCGCCGGTTGTAATTGTTCAACACATGCCAGAAATGTTTACACGTGCATTTGCTCAACGCTTAAACAGTTTTCTTGGCGTGAATGTTAAAGAAGCCGAAGATGGCGATCAGCTTATGCGTGGCCAGGTTTTGATTGCACCCGGAAGCCATCATATGCTTATTAAGAGAAAAGGAAAAGACTATTTTGCCGAAATTAAGGAAGGCCCACTGGTTAACCGGCACCGGCCATCGGTTGATGTTTTGTTCCGGTCAGTGGCAAGGGTTGCCGGCAAAAACGCCATTGGCATCATCATGACCGGTATGGGCGATGATGGTGCACGCGGCATACTTGAAATGAAACAGGCAGGCGCCTTTACGATTGCTCAGGACGAAAAAACCTGTGTTGTTTATGGTATGCCGAAAGAGGCAGTGAAACTGAATGCCATCGACAAAATTTTGCCGCTTGAAGCCATTGCAGGCGTTGTTGGTGACCTGTAAAAAATCCGGTTCTCATCAAGCGAACCGTTACGCATCATTCAATCAGCACTTATTAAAACCCAGGCCTTCGCCAGGCTGAATCCTTTCTCTGTAAGCCTTATTTCATCAACAAATCAAAATATACCGGCAAATGATCACTGAAACCTCCCTCATACCTAAAACCATTAAAGGTGCGAAAAGGTCGGCTTCCCAGGAAAGTTTCGTCATCTTCGAGTAAGAAAGGTGCATGAAAAACTGCTGCTCCCCCACCAGCTGCCTTAATTTCAGAATCAGGTAAAAGCATATTCCCCGATACAATGATCTGATCAAAGGTATTCCAGTTCTCCCTGAATTTGAGTGATCCATAGAGCCAGCCATCCTGCCGGTTGATCATCAGGTTATACAATCCACAAAGGCTGTCGGCATTTTCGGGTGATTTCGCACCAAGAATGTTGCCGATACTTTCATCAGCCGGATCGTCATTAAAATCGCCCATGATGATTATTGAAACGCCCGGATTAATGGCAAACAACGAGTCGGTGTGTTTTTTCAACAAGCGGGCAGCCTCGTTGCGTTTTTCAATGGTGTTCATAAAACCGCCATACCTCGATGGCCAGTGGTTTATAAAGATGTGCAGCATTTGTGTACCTCCAATTAACCCTTTTACATACAAAATATCGCGTGTAGCCGAGGCTGTATCAAAGGCAAATCCTACTGAAATGGCAGTATCCGCGAAGCGTTCAAAGTCCTGGTCACGATACAACAGGGCAACGTCAATTCCACGATGATCGGGCGAGTTGTGATGCACAATTTTATACCCATATCTGGCCAAAGGTGTTTCATAAACCAGTCTTTCAAGCACAAAACGGTTTTCGATTTCCGACAACCCGATGATTGAGGGTGGAGACCATTTTCCCGCTGCAATCAGTGTTTTGCCAATATTGTTGATTTTTGCATAAAACCGCTTGTTGGTCCAGTGTCTTGCGCCTTCCGGGGTAAACTCATCGTCGTTTGTAAGCGAATCATCATAAATATCAAACAGGTTTTCAACATTATAAAACATCATCCTGAAGGTGCGTTCATGCTCATTAGTCTCCTGTGTTTCCTGAGCAAAACCTGTTATACAGATAGCCCAAAAAACCAAAACCGGAAACCATACCAAAATTTCGTTACCCTGATTCAATCTATGTGTTTTCATGCTTACGAAAAACTGATTTTCATATCATCAAATGTAATACGAAACATTTTCAAAACAATAAAAAAGCGCATTCCATCGGACAGGGTCACACTTGAAGCCCTGCACCAATGAGCATGCGCCCTTTGAAAGTTTTATCCCTTTTTTCGCTCTTTTAACTTACGACCTACGACTTACAACTTACAACTTTTCCCTAAATATGAATTACTTCCCCATATGCAGCAGCCGTGGCTTCCATGATGGCTTCCGACATGGTTGGGTGCGGATGGACTGTTTTAATGATTTCTTCGCCGGTAGTTTCCAGTTTGCGGGCAGCAACCACCCCGGCAATCATTTCGGTAACGTTGTCGCCAATCATCGAAGCGCCAAGCCATTCGCCGTATTTTGCATCAAAAACAACTTTTACAAATCCGTCTTTGTTGCCTCCGGCGCTGGCTTTACCTGAAGCAGTGAAAGGAAATTTACCCACTTTTACCTCATATCCGGCTTCCTTTGCCTGTTTCTCCGTCATCCCTACCGATGCTACCTCCGGAACGGTATAAGTACAGGCAGGAATATTTCCGTAATCGATGGGATGAACGTCTTTTCCTGCAATTTTTTCAACACAGGTTATACCTTCGTGCGAGGCTACGTGTGCCAGGGCAGGACCATGCACAATATCGCCAATGGCATAATAGCCTTCCACGCTCGTTCGGTAAAAATCATCGACCACAACTTTACCTTTTTCAGCTTTAATACCAACCTCTTCCAGCCCAATGCCCTCAAGATTAGTGGCTATTCCAACCGCCGAAAGCACAACCTCGGCCTCCACGTGTTCTTCGCCTTTTTTGGTTTTGATGGTCACCTTGCACAGATCACCCGAAGTATCCACCGCTTCCACCGTCGAATCGACCATTACTGTCATTCCGGCTTTTTTAAACGAACGTGCTAATTGTTTTGAAACTTCCTCGTCTTCCAGCGGAACAATGTTAGGCATAAACTCCACCAGTGTAACCTCTGTTCCAATTGAATTGTAGAAATAGGCAAACTCCGACCCGATGGCGCCTGATCCTACCACAACCATCGATTTTGGCTTTTTATCCAAGGTCATGGCCTCGCGGTAACCAATTATTTTCTTTCCGTCCTGTTTCAGGTTGGGCAACTCACGCGAGCGTGCGCCCGTGGCAATGATGATGTGATTAGCCTCATAAACAGCAACCTGACCGTCTTTTGCCGTTACTTCTATTTTTTTGCCTGGCATTATCTTTCCAAAACCATTAATTACCTCCACCTTGTTTTTCTTAAACAGGTAATTAACCCCTGCGCTCATTCCGGCAGCTACACTGCGGCTGCGCTTTACCATAGCTTCAAAGTCGGGTTTGGCTTCGCCTTCCAGGTTGATGCCATATTCGGCTGCATGTTTCATGTAATTGAACACCTGAGCGCTTTTCAGCAATGCTTTTGTGGGGATACAACCCCAGTTGAGGCAAACGCCGCCTACATTTTCCTTTTCCACAACGGCCACCTTCATTCCCAGTTGTGCAGCCCTAATGGCAGCCACATAGCCGCCTGGTCCGCTTCCCAAAACTATAAGATCATAATTCATTATTTGTCGTTTTTTAAGTTTTTGCAAATGTAGGAAAAAACGACGCCTTGCTTTTCAGCCCTGGTTTTGAAGCCTGTTAAATATTGTTAAGCAGTTGGTTTACAGATGACTGCATCCATAATCATAGTATTAACCCATTGCCATTAAAAACAAACCAAGCGGCAATCCCTGTTTCATCTAACAGCAACTACCACTTTATCAACCAGTAACTTCCCATTCATTTTATGGGAATATCTGGTACACTTTGCCTGGCATAGTCACACATTATCAGGTTCATCTGGTGAAAAGATCAGATCATTTTAGACGGTTTGAAATCCTGCTTTCGGATTGATTTTAAGTGCCATGCGTGCAAAAAATAATTTCTTAATTAAAAATTAACACGCTTCACCGCTGATAAAACCTACTTTTGCCGCCATTTTTTTATTTGTAATAAAATTTAAACTTCGAAATGGCTTTAACAAAATTGAGAAACATTGGTATTGCTGCTCACATCGATGCAGGCAAAACCACCGTTACCGAAAGGATTCTATTTTTCACAGGTACCACCCGCAAACTGGGTGAAGTACACGACGGCCAGGCCACCATGGACTTTATGAAACAGGAGCAGGAACGTGGAATTACCATCGCCTCCGCTGCTATTTCGTGTGCCTGGAAAGGTTCACAGATCAACATCATCGATACTCCCGGACACGTTGACTTTACAGTGGAGGTGGAGCGTTCGCTTCGCGTCATCGACGGAATGATAGCACTGTTTTGCGCTGTTGGCGGCGTTGAACCTCAAAGTGAAACCGTTTGGAACCAGGCCGACCGCTACCGCGTTCCACGCATTGCATTCGTCAACAAAATGGACCGCACCGGCGCAGATTTCGGTGAGGTGGTTTCACAAATGGATAAATACCTGGATGCCAACGCTGTTCCTTTTCAGCTTCCTATTGGCGCTGAGGAAGATTTTAGTGGAATCATCGATATTATTGAAAACAAAGCCTACATTTTTAATGAGTTTGACCGTGTTGAAACTGCAATTCCTGAGAATTTGATTATTCAGGTGCAACAAGCACGCAATCATCTGATTGAAAAAGTAGCTGATTATGACGAAGAAATTCTGGAAGCTTTTCTGGAAGACAAAGAAATAACGGCTGATAAACTTAAAGCCGCCGCCCGTTCGGCCACCCTCAAGCTGATGATTACACCTGTGTTTTGTGGTGCAGCTTACAAAAACAAGGGGATTCAGCTGCTGCTCGATGCCGTGCTGGATTATCTGCCTTCGCCCATCGATGTTGGCGCAGTGGTAGGCACCGATGTCATCGATCCTACCAAATCGCATCACAACAACCCAACTCCGAAGGACCCCTTTTCGGCGCTTGCTTTCAAACTTATCCACGATCCGTATGTTGGTCAGCAAACTTTTATCCGTATTTTTTCAGGTACGCTTACAAGCGGTATGCAGGTTTGGAATTCGTCGAAGGAAAAATACGAGCGTATTGGCCGAATTATGAGAATTCACGCAAAAGACCGTGAAGAAATAAATGAAGCCGGCCCTGGCGATATTGTTGCCCTTGTCGGGATGAAATTTACCAAAACCGGCGACACACTTTGCGATACCAATCATAAACTTTTGTTGGAAAACATTCATATTCCGCCAACAGTAATCGAGTTAAAAATTGCACCCGCCAAGCGCAAAGATCAGAGCAAGCTTGGCGAAGCGCTGGGTAAACTGGCCAACGAAGACCCGTCTTTCAATGTCCGTTTTGATGAAGAAACGGAGGAAACAGTAATTGCAGGTATGGGTGAGTTGCATCTCGAGATCATCATCGACAGGCTCAAGCATGAATTTGGTGTGGAGGTGGAAATTGGAGAACCTTCGGTTGCTTACCGCGAAACCATCACCGCAGAGGTTGAAAACACATACAAACACAGCAAACAAACCGGTGGAAAAGGTCAGTTTGCCAATGTAACCATGCGGCTCGAGCCAAACGATGGCGCTGGTTATGAATTTATTGATAAGATAAAGGGCGGCGTAATTCCAAATGAGTATATACCTTCAGTGAACAAAGGTGTAAAGAAAACATTGGAAAGAGGTGTTCTGGCTGGTTTCCCGGTGGTTGATGTTAAAGTTGTGCTGCTGGATGGTAGTTTTCACCCGGTTGACAGTTCCGACTTTGCTTTCCAGACCTGTGCCTCCATTTGTTTCAAAAATGGTTTCATGAAAGGTGACCCGATTTTGCTGGAACCCATGATGAAAATTGAAGTGAATACGCCGGATGATTACATTGGGAATGTGGTGGGCGACCTGAACAAACGCCGTGGGAAAATAGAATCGATGCGTCGTTACCGTAAAGGCGCCCAAAAACTCAATGGTTTTGTGCCCCTATCCGAAATGTTTGGCTATGCCACCACGCTTAGGAATATTTCGAGCGGCAGGGCCAATTATTCGATGGAATTTTATAAATACATGCCGGTTACACGGGCTATTCAGGAAGAAATCCTGAAAAAACTCGCTGAGAAAAAGCGGCTCGAAAATCAACAATAACAAAAAAGGGTCAAAACCATGGTTTTGACCCTTTTTTGTTATTGTTCAATACCTTTTATCTATTCGTACAACAATGAAACCGCAACAACGCCTGGTCCGGTGTTAACCCCTAAAACAGGTGATGCATCGTTGATAAAACGTGGCTCCAGGCCGGTTTTTTCCATCATTTGTTTTTTAAACCACTCGGCGGTTTTCATATTGTTGGCATGCGTAATGGCGTATCCCCATATTTTCTTTGTCTTCAGCTTTTTATCAACCAGTCGCATCGCCATTTTCATGCTCGACTTTTCGGTAAAAGGTTTGCCGTAGGGCTGGCTTTTACCATCATTGTTAACGGTAATGATTGGTTTTACACCTAACAATTTACCAACCAAGCCTTTAACAGCGCTTACACGGCCACTTTTAACCAGGTATTTCATGGTTTTGGTGGTTACAAGAATGTCGGAGTTGGCCGACCATTGTTCAATAGATTTCACAAGTTCTTCGTGTGAAATGTTGCCCTTCTCAAGAATTTCTGTAGCTCGCATCACGATAAGGCCAAGACATGCTGATAGTCTTTTTGAATTGACAACCGTAATGGGTTTTTTGGAAAAATTGCTGATGGTTTTGGCCGCTTTCCGGCTATTGGAGCATGTGCCGCTCATGGCTTCGCTGATGTGCACTCCAATGATGGAATCGTAATGGGTGCTCAGGTAGTTGTATTTGTTGCTGAAATCTTTAAAAGCAGGCTGGGCGGTGCTTGGATATTCTTTGGCTTTGCCCAGGATTTTGTAAAACCTGTCGGGGGTTAGCGTAATCCTGTCTAAATAATAGGTATCACCAAAATGAACACTTAACGGAACGACGTGTATCTGGTGTTTTTCGATGAATTCCTGCGGAAGGTCGCAGGTGGAATCGGTTACAAGTGCAATCTGGTGTTTCCGGTTATCCATCACATCCATCTGCATCACCATATCGTCAACTTTCTGAAAAGTGATGCTTCCGAACTTGCTGAGTTTGGCAAATAGCAGATCGGGTGTGTCGGTATGCTGATGAATGCGCATTTTTTTGGGTGAACCTGCAATGACAAGCGAATCGCCAAGATGCTGTATTTTGCTGCGGAGTTTTTCGCGGATGATGTTATCCGAAACAATCATGGCCTCAGAGCAGTACCTGAAGGTGATATTTTCGTGATCGTGCGCTTCTTCAATTCCATGAACCTTTACAATGTTGCGGGTTCCTAAGATTTTCTTCAACTCTCCGTGTTTAAAAAAGTCAATCATTCCTTCCAGGAAATACACAAAACCGTTGGCTCCCGCATCCACAACATTGGCTTTCGCCAAAACTTCAAGTTTTTTTGGAGTATCCAGCAAGGCTTCCTTGGCTTTGTTGTACGATTCGATAATCAATTGGTTGAAATCGTCAATCTTTTCAATTAATTTCTGAATGTACTCAGCCCATTCCCTGATAACCGTTATCATCGTACCTTCAACAGGATTGGTGATTGCCTCGTAAGAGGCTGCAACCCCTCTTTTTATGGCAGCCGAAAACTTTTTTACATCTATGGTTTCTTCATCCCTGAATTCGCTGCTGAATCCATAAAGGAATTGTGCAAAAATAATTCCTGAGTTTCCCCTTGCACCCACCAAAGCTGCATCGGCCAGGGCAATGGCTGTTGCCGAAAAACTCGTGGTAGGTATAATTGTATCGACTATCGAGCGCATGGTTGAAGCCAGGTTGGTACCGGTGTCGGCATCCCGAACAGGAAAAACATTGATTTTGTTCAAATAAACCTGGTGATCGAAAATACGTTGTGCACCTGCCAGAAAACTGTAGTAAAACCGCTTTCCGTCCAGAATCCTTGTATCAATTTGTTGATTTCCCACGCTAAGAGGTTTTGTTTTGATTAATAAAAAGTTAACAAAAGTTTTTAATTCAATTAATCACAATCCGCAACAAAAGTAGAGTAAACTAAATCATTTGATCTGATAAAAATTGTTAAAGGCCTTATTAACAAGGTTTTTAGGTAGTTTTACCTATTTTTCAGAACGCTGAAAAATGTTATAATTTTTAAAACCTGCAATAATCTGTTTCCACATACTTTAATAATTTTGACATCAAATTTTTTGGCGATGAAACGATTGTTGACGACTTTTTTACTGCTTCTGAATGTTGGGTTGTTTGCTCAAAACTTTTCAGGCAGCGATACCCTTCCGGCTCCCATGGCGGCTGATACCGGCAGTTTACAAACATTCACTGCCAGACCGGGATTGCTGCCCTTCGATCCTGATAAGAAATTGTCGGTAAGAATGGAAATGGGGACTACTTTTGGAGTTGGTTCAGGAAACAGCAGCCTGTTTGGGGTTTATGTTGCCCCGCACATCAGCTACAAGGTTTCACCCCGGTTCAGGATGAACATGGGTGTTCAGGTCACCAACAGCAACTTCATCAATTATTACAACCCTTATTTTGGGGAAATCAGCCAGCCATTAAACCAGAATATCACACAAACACTGTTGTATGCCGAAGGCGAATATCTCGTAAACCCCCGACTGCTAGTAACAGCAAAAGGGTATAAGACACTGGCCACCTTTTCGGAGCCAAAAATTAATCCGCGTGCTTTGGATATGGACGGTGGCGGCGTTTCGGTTGGCTTTAATTACAAAATCACCGAGAATTTGCATTTTGGCGCCGAAGTGGGAGTAAGTAATGGCAACTCGCCGTACAACCCTTATTATCCGGGCACTTCGCTGATTCCAGGCAGCCGTTCCTACAGAAATTCGCCCTTCAACAGCTTTGATCCCTGGCCGTAAAATGTTGGCTACAAATACTTTTTATTATGCTGATTTTACTTTCCCCTGCCAAAACCATCGATTTTTCGGTTGAACCGCAAACCCAAAAATTCACCTTACCGGAATTTACTGAGGAGGCACAAAAACTGGTGCAACTTCTGCGGAAATTTTCCTCAAAACAATTGCAGGAACTGATGAGCATCAATTCCAAATTAGCCGATCTGAACGCCAAGCGTTTCTTCGACTGGCATCTTCCTTTTTCTCCCGCGAATGCCCGACAAGCTTTGCTGGTTTTCAAAGGGGAGGTTTACACGGGGCTGGAAGCCCAGCATCTTTCGGCAGAAGATATCGATTTTGCCCAGGAACATGTGCGGATTTTGTCGGGACTTTTTGGCGTGTTGCGCCCTTTGGACCTGATCCAACCTTACCGCCTCGAAATGGGAACCCGGCTCAAAACCCCGAAAGGCAGTGATTTGTACGAATTCTGGGGCGCCAAAATAACCAAATCCATCAAAAAAGCACTTGCTGATTCGGGCAGCAACCTCCTCGTCAACCTCGCTTCCAACGAATATTTCAAATCGCTTGACGCGAAAAAGCTCAACGCTGAAATCATCACACCCATGTTCAAAGATTTTCACAACGGCGAATACCGCTTCCTGACCATTTACGGAAAACGCGCCCGTGGCATGATGACGCGGTTTATCATTCAGAACCGGATCACCCAGGCTGGACACCTCAAATCGTTTGACGAGGATGGCTACATTTTCAACCCAGCACTCAGCAGTGGAAATGAATGGATTTTTACGAGGGGATGAATTTGTAAAAAGTAAAACCTAACAGTTTTTAAAACCTGTTAGGTTTAATATCCTGTTATTCAATAAGTTTACTTAATCGCAATTCTTCTGATTACTTGTTTTTCGCCCAAATCAAACCTGATAAAATAAACACCAGAACCAAACCCTGATAAATCAATACTTTGCTCGGTATTATTAATTTCCTTTATCAATAAAGTCCGCCCAAAAGCATCCATCACACTGAATTTTTGCATGATTGCCGGCGATTTAACAGTTACCAATCCTGACGACGGATTCGGGAAAACCTGCACCTGTAACAGATCATTTTCACCCAAACCATCAATAATTTTTTCAATGACATTCGACAATGCCAGCGATGATTTCACCCCATTCTGATATTCAGCTTCTACGGCATAATGGTAAAACCCTTCTTCCAGATTTTCCCATTCATTGTCGATATAGGATGTGTCGGTGACTGTCGAATTGATAAGAACCCATTCTTCTTCTTCAATCAGTTTCCTGAAAATGTTGTAATGTTGGAACGACCGGTTGCCCGGAATTACATAATCAACCGGGATAATTTCCGGCAACCCTGCATCAAAGGATTCCACCTGCTGACAGATGAGTGGAGCGATATCTTTATGCGATTTCAAAATGAGTGGCGTCAGGTAATCACTTGTTTTCGAATCATCTATTTCGTAAATCATCCCGTAGGCACGCATAAAAATATTTTTGAAAAGAGGTGGTGCAGTAACTGTTTCCAATGGATAATAGGCGCCCATTCCATTGCTCCACTGTGTGTTGGGTTTCCATTCATACGGTGGGTCAACGCCATCATCATAAGGCACCACAATGTAGTTGTTGTAGCCTGATATTCCGAAAAAGAAGCCATTTGGGGCATCCACGGAGTAAGGCAGGGCAAAGGTGTTCCATCCGATTACATTCTGAACATTGCCCTGCGTGAAAAGAATATCAGCCGGATTGGGCGAGCCATCATCGTTTAACCCTAAAATCGTGATCATTACCTGCGCTGAGGGTGGGTAACTTGGCGAATTGTAGTTGTTCCATTGAACACCTGTTACGATGGAATTCATTTTCCAGGCCGACCCCCCCACCACTTCCGGCGTGCCGGTTGTGATTAATATTCCATTAACGTTGCCATCGTCGTAGCGGAATTCGGCAGGGAAGGGGTCACCTGCGCCAATCCAGGTGAGCTGTGCCTGATAATTGATTTCGGTTACAGTTACATTGTGGGGAGCTGGCGCATTTTCAAGCAGGGTGACCGGCTCAAGGGTTATTCCAACATCCGAAACTTCAAGTTCGACTGTGTAGGATTGATAACCATCAAGCGAAATCTCCATTTGGTAAGTGGTAAGTCCCCAAATAGCCGGAAAGTCAAAATTTCCGTTTTGGCTGGTTGTCGTTTCGTAATTATCTAAACCATAAAGGGTAACCACAGCGCCTTCAGCTGGCCCCTGGGTGTCGCTTTTCAGCACAGTTCCCGTAAGGGCGACTAATGGACGCGTCATCAGGTAGGCATTTTCCAGTACCACCGTGCCTCCGGCGCTCAGCGAAATGTTCTCAAACACCACATCAATAAAACCATATTTGGAAATTGTGACTGTAATGTTGTCGCCGGCAAGGAAGTAAGGCGCCGAGAAGTGGCCATCTGCTCCAGTGTAAATCACTGCTTTTGAGCCGGGATAATCCGCATTTTCTATTTCTATTTTAGCGCCCTCAACCGGCCCGGGAATATCATAATATAACACGTTTCCCGAAATACTTCCCAGCCCGTTGCCTGTTTCAAACATCAGGCTGGTGATGGGATAATTGGCCACATAGCTCAAATTTTCGAGGTTATTGGGATCAATGGTTGTGTACCAATTATCAAAACCATTGCGCAATGGCCCATATTCCATGTATTGATAGGCAAAAAGGCAATTGTCAACAATGTATGGGTTTCCACCCTGGTAATAATAAACCATCACGGCAATACTTCCACCCCCGGAATAAACAAAAGGATACATCAGGTTGAGGTTAACGCGGCTCACCCCTTCCTGAAATGTAACTTCATCATCATAAACCAGCGTCAGTTCGTTTGCCGGAATTGCTCCCAGATCGAAATTTTCGAGGTTGGTTTCTGTCATCCATACCTTTATTTTACGTTGTGGCAGGAAAGTTCCGTTTGCCTGGTAGTAGCTCAGGCGGGTGATAATTCCGCCGGTTTGCAATTCATCAGAAAAATAAAGACATTCGTGAAGGCTTGCCCCCCGCCAGTCGCTGAAATTGATGGGGTAGAGGTAGTAATAATCTGTTTCGGGGCCAACCGGGTAATCCCCAATATTTTTTACAACAATGGAACTGGGGATAACTTCTACCGAAAGTGGGTCGCTCTCGTTGTTCAAAGGGTTTTGATCGCCCGTCCAGACAATTTTTGAAAACAGATCGTAAACCCCGGTTTCAGGAATTGTTACCGGAATGATGTGTGTTGCGTTTTCGCCAGGCTGAATGGCCAATCCGTCAACCGACCCGAACACTTGTTGAACACCATTTACCCACGCACAGGCCTGAACCTCGTACACGCCGGCTGTAACCGGATTTATGCCGGAGTTTCCAACCACAGCCGTGTAATTATTGGTGGTATTTTCATAAATAATGTCAGTACCTTCAAAGGAAACAGCCATCAGGTCGTTGTCCGAAACCACTTTTACCGATCCCAGCACATCGTCGATAACTCCCGGCCAGCACCAGACCGAATTGAACTGAAAAGCCATATAAAACAACTGCCCGTTGGTCAGGCCTTCATCGCTCAGGTCGTAACTTTTCTGAATGTAGGTTCCGGGGGGGTCGGTGATTACATCGATGGGTGTGAAATTCGACACCAGGTCGCCGGTGGTCGAGAGGCAAACCCTCCATACCTGGCCATTTTGGGAAGCTGCCAGCCTTTTTATAAAAAAGGTGAAAATATCGCCGTCCTGATACATCATTTGTGGCGTAACCAACCAATCGTTGTAACCAATTTGCCCGGGACTACCTGCATATACATCAAGCCCTGCAGCTGCAACTCCCGTGTGTGGAACCGTTTGACCGGTGGGAGCCATCGTTTCGTTGCGAAACCATCCCATTGCATCGTTGTTCACATCATAAACTTTCCATCCCAGTGGCGGGAACAGTTCCCCTTCAAAACCTTCACGAAGACAGCCCAGGCGCAAACCCCAACCTTCAAGATATGCCGAACGGCTACCCGGAACAGCAGCATCCATCAGGAAAGTAATTTCAGCTTCATAAAACCCCGGATCGGTTGGGGCAAACTCAATGTCGATCAACTCACTTTCGCCGGCTCCGAGGTTAATGGGGAACGAGGCGTTCATCAGAGTAAAATGCGCGTCGCTGAATTCTGCTCCCGTGATCTCGAGGTTTCCACCTCCGATGTTCATCACCTTTATGGTTCTTAAAGAAGTCATCGTGGCCTCAACCTGCCCGAAATCCAAAGAGTCGGGTGTTGTTTTTACTTCTGGTGTGTTTGGAACATCTTCAAAATAGAGCTTGATGTTGGCCCGTTCTTCGATATAACCGCCAGCGGGCAGGTTGTCCGGATCATAAGCTGTCTGGTCGTTTCGTGCTCCGAGACATACCTGTTGGGTGTATATGCCTTTGGTAGAAAGGAACATATCGCTTGGGCTGGTGTAGCCGGGTTTTTTTTCGATGACCGTAATCAACAGGTTGTCGGTATTGTTGTAAAAAAAAGGCAAAATGTCGATATACGAAAATTCTTCGCCGACATTACAGAAATAAGATCCGTCGTAAACTTTGAGCGAATTGGAGAGTTGAACAGTTGAGGTTAATTCATTCAGCGTTGTGTGACTCATCCAGATTTCTACCTCAAAATCGATGGGTGTGGTAATTCCAACGTATTGAAAACCAATACTGGAAATTCGCTTATCCTGCATGTTTATTTCAGATTGAAAAAACAGCGTTTGTGTAAACGAATAACCCCACCATGGGCAAAGGGGAACCAACATGCTGGAATCAGTGCCGGTTCCTATGACCACCGAATCGGCTCTGGATGTGATAAACGACTGTTGGTTGCCAGAAAGGACCTGATCGTACTTTCCTTTGTAATTGTTTATTCCTGAAACAGTTGAAAACTCAGGACAAATGAATAACACAATTAATAAAATGACAAAGGCCGAAAACTTGTAATGTTTTTTCATAGTTCAATTTTTGTTTTGATTTGATATTCAAAAATAAAAATTGGTTTGATATTGTTGACCGAAAAAGGGTTGATTTTTAAAAATATTCATTTTGGCGTTTCTCCAGGAAAAAACGCATGATTAAGAAATGATTGGGCTGAAAGCAAAATTGATCGCAAATCAGAGGCATGTCTGACGAAAAGTTGGTAAAACGATTTAAACTGAAAAGTGTTTGTTTCCGGAAATTGGGCTAAAACAGACTCATCTGAGCCTGCGCTTCATCATCATCTTTGCGGCGTGGTTTGCGGGTAACTGTTTTTTTTATGGAATCTGGTCCCGGCTCATTTTCTTCCGGAAGATTTTCACCGGAAGGCTCTTCATCAGCCGGAAATGAGGATTCATCAGGATTTTCAACAGCTGGTTCATCACCATCGTTTTCATCCTCAGCTATGGCGTTTTCGATATCAAAATCTTCTGTTGAGCTTGCCTGGATGTCATCGGGTTCATCCGGATCAAACAAAACAGGTTCATTGGCATCGTCCTCCGAAATGTCGTTGGGTTCATTATCATCGGGTTCGGCAGGAAGCGATTCGAGCCAGCTTATTTCCTTTATTTCCCATGTCGATAGGCGTTTCCCCTTGGCTTTAAAGCTTTTGACGCCAATAAATTCTTCGGCAATTATTTTTTCACTTTCAATGTGTTTGCCGTTCCATTCGTCATCAAAAACAATTTTTAGTACAGGCCGCTTTTCAGCTGAAAACGTAATGAGTTTCGACCCCTGGCTTTCGCTGATGAAGAGGGTCTTTTTGTCGGTTTCCTCCACCACAAAACGCTTCAGGTAGTAATAATTGAAACTCCCTTCAAGATAAACGGCTGAAATGATGATTGAAGGATTAAATTTGGCAATGTCGATGAGGTCTTCATCAAAATGTGTGGTGAGGTCGAACCCAGTCAACTTATACTCGCCCGATTGCATGATGGTCAGGATTTTGTCGTCACCTCTGAAAGCGCCTAAATGCTTACCCCGGCCTTCGGCATTGAGCCGTTTCACACTTTCATCGTACCAAATATCCATCGCCCCCAGGGTTGAAATGCCCTCCTCCTTTTTCACAATTTTTTTGATCACATATTTTGTAAGGGTATTTCCCAGCGAGTTACGTCCTTTGATGGCTAATTCGCTGAAATTGAAATCAAAAGCGGTGATTTTCATTTTTGGCCGGGGTTTCAGGTTCACCCTCACAATTTCTGCTTCGCCATTTGGATTTGCTGAAAAATACAACACTTTGCTGCCTTCGGAGCCTTTGGTCAGGTTGTACTCTTTGTCGCGGGTAACGCCCACCACAGCAAATCTTTTCACGAAATTCTTCCCGCCCCGTCCGTCACGGTAAATCATGTTGTAAATCGTACGCTCGTCGTTGCGGCGGAAAACGTCGATATGAATGATGTTTTTTCCCACAAAAACCTTGTCGGCAACCTTAGTCACCATACAGGTTCCATCTTCGCGGAAAATGATAATATCGTCAATGTCAGAACAATCGCACACATATTCATCCTTTTTGAGGCCTGTTCCGGCAAAACCATCTTCGCGGTTTACGTAAAGCCTTTCGTTAGCTACAGCAACCATCGAAGCTTCAATGGTGTCGAAGTTGCGGATTTCGGTTTTCCGGTCTTTGTCTTTGCCAAATTTCTTTTTTATCTGCCTGAAATAGTTAATGGCAAAATCGATGAGGTGAGCCAGGTGATTTTGCACCTCATCCAGTTCAACCTCAAGGCCTTTGATGTGTTCATCAGCCTGAAAAGAATTGAATTTGGATATGCGCTTGATTTTTATCTCGGTCAGTTTTAAAATGTCGTCACGGATGATTTCCCGCTTAAATAGCTTTTTGTAGGGTTTCAGCCCGTTATCGATGGTTTCGATCACCGCTTCCCAGGTTTCGCACTCCTCGATTTTTCGGTAAATACGTTTTTCGATGAAAATCTTCTCCAATGAAGCAAAATGCCATTGTTCTTCCAGTTCGGCTTTTCTTATTTCAAGTTCCTTTTTGAGCAGGTCAACGGTTTTATTTGTGTTAATTTTCAGAATTTCATCAACCCCCAAAAACTGAGGTTTTCCTTTATAAATCACACACGAATTGGGCGAAATGGAAACTTCGCAATTGCTGAAAGCATAAAGGGCATCAATGGTTTGATCGGGTGAAATGCCGGGAACGAGCTGAATTTGTATTTCAACCTTGCCGGCTGTGTTGTCATCAATCTTTTTTATCTTGATTTTTCCCTTGTCGTTAGCGGTCACAATGCTCTCGATGAGCGTGGTTGTTGACATTCCGAAAGGAATTTCGGTAATGGTAAGGGTTTTTTTGTCGGTTTGCTGAATTCTTGCCCGCACCCTTATCTTTCCTCCCCTAAGCCCACGGTTGTATTTTGAGAAATCGGCAAGACCTCCGGTCGGGAAGTCGGGCAGAATTTCAAAATCTTCTCCCTGAAGGTATTTTATAGAAGCATCAATTAGTTCGTTGAAATTGTGGGGGACAATTTTGGAGGCCAGACCAACGGCAATGCCTTCCACGCCCTGAGCCAGCAACAGAGGGAATTTTACCGGCAAGGTGACAGGTTCCCTGTTGCGCCCGTCATACGAAGGTTTCCAAAGGGTGGTTTTGGGATTAAAAGCAACATCGAGCGCAAATTTCGACAGTCGTGCCTCGATGTAACGGGGAGCCGCTGCACTGTCGCCAGTGAGTACATTTCCCCAGTTTCCCTGGGTGTCAACCATCAAATCCTTTTGCCCCAACTGAACCAAAGCTTCTCCAATAGAGGCATCGCCGTGTGGGTGGTATTTCATGGTCTGCCCTATGATATTGGCAACCTTGTTAAAGCGGCCATCGTCCATTTCCTTCATGGCATGAAGGATGCGCCGCTGAACCGGTTTCAGGCCATCGATCACATCGGGAACGGCACGCTCGAGGATAACGTATGAAGCATAATCGAGAAACCATGATTTGTACATGCCCTCCAAAGCAACAATCTTGTAGTTACTTTCAGACGGATGAGTTGTGCCTTCATCGCCTTCACGCGTCAAATCAGAAGTTTCCTGATTTTCTTCGTCCATGTACAGAGTTTCGTCGTTATTCATTTAATAGTAAAAATGTGTCAAAAGTTAGTTGGGAAAAATCCGGAAAACCGTGATGATTTTTTTCAGGATCACTACTGTAGCCGGGTTTCAGGCTGCAAAATGAATGAAAAACACTGAATTATCCTATTTAATTTATCAACAACCAGGAGACAGTATTGGCAGGGCATTTCATTGGTAAGAAACCGGTATGCAGGAATTATTTTACCAGTTTTGAAATCTTCCTGAAACTTTCGGTACCTGAATAGCGAAGCAACTCGAACAATACTGATTCGTAAGTGGTTATAATGGCTCCTTCCTGCCTCATCCGGGCAATGGCCATTGCTTTGTCGTTGGGATTGCGCGATCCCACACAATCTTCCACGACAACAGGCCTGTAACCGTTGTTTATCAGGTCGATGGTGGTTTGCAGTACACAAACATGACTTTCGATTCCTGCGATGATAACAAACTGTGGGGCTTTTACTGCTAATTCCTCAAAAAATTTTGGTTCATCGCAACAACTGAATGCCATTTTTTCGATAAACCTGTTTTGGTGCAATAAATCTTTTAATGGAGTTATTGTTACCCCTAAGCCCTTTGTGTATTGTTCGGTAACCATAATCGGTACTTCCAGTGCTTTCAACCCTTCAATGAGGATGCTGGTGTTTTTGGCAATTTGTTCATGATTGGCAATAAACGGAAACAACCTTTCCTGTATGTCGATGATCAATCCGACAGCGTCTTTTGCAAGTATTCTCATAGTGTGTGTTATTAAATTATTTCCAAAATCTTAAAAGGAGTATTTCGGCAAGGAAAAAAATGAGCGACAGAATAATGAAAAATTTCCAAAGTTTAACTCCCGAATTCAGTGAGGTGATGGTATCGGTCAGAGAAGGTCCAGCGGTAGATATTACTGAAAAATTCTGAAGGTTCAGATCCTGAAATTTCTTGGTTAAATCATTGGAAGAGTAATTTTTAAGGTCCGATTCCCTACGGTCGTAATTAAATGAAAGCCCGGCCAAGAGCTTGGAATCCTGAAGCAGCCGGTAATTTCCAGCTTCTTTGATCTGCCCGTGGGTTAATATGTTCATCTCTCTCTGCAGGTTCCTGATCTCGGGTATTATTTCAAATTCTTTGTCGATGGCCGAAATTTTACAAACCGGTTCAGTACCAGTCAAAGTATTCCATATCAATATTTTTTCATCCTTTCCGGCAGTGTAATAAAGGTTGGTTTGTGGGTTGCTCATAAGTGCAATTTTGTAAAGTGTGGGGACAAATATTGCATGCTTCGGCAAATTCGACCATTCAGGATCGAGAGGAACAGCAAAGAAATAAATTTTGCCATTTACCGAAGCAGGTTCCATGCCCAAAAAAATGTTGCCATTTTGCATTTCCAGCAAAACCTCCATCATCGAATTGGTGTTTTTGCGTATGAGGTAATGATTGAAAACTTTGGGAAGGTCAATGTTTTCGGGAATCGACTCGAAAACATCGCTGTAGAGGCTGCTTTCGGAATTGATAATGCTTACACGTGTCTGGGCAGTGTCGGGGTTCAACATTTCAGCAGTTCCCACAAGGCTCGTAAATTCTTTGTAACTCGCCTTGTCGATACTTTTACCCGGAAAAACGATTATGCTACCGCCGTTTGAAGCAAATCGCGAAAGTTCCTGAGCCAACCCTGAAGAAATATTTTCGATGGCGTTTAAAATGATCAGGCTGTACTGATTAAACGAAGAATAATCCAACTGGCGCTCGCTGGCATTTGTATAAAGAAATGTCGAATCCAAACCGAAAAGGCTATTCAGGTAAATATTTTCACCATCGCCGTTTATGGCAAGAACGGGGATTTCGGATTTCACTTCAAAACTAAAATAGAAACTGTCGTCGTAGGTGATAGGGTTATCAACAATTTCAACTTCTCCAAACAAAACCCCTGTTTCAGTAATGGTGAAGGGCATTTTTATCACCAACTCCTTTCCTGATTTAATATCAAAACTGGCAATAGCCCGCTGCTGGCCATTAATGAGGAGTTTGGCCGGAATTTTCTCGAAATCGTCTGTGGAAGCATTTTTGAGTTTGACATTTAAATCAACCACCTGGTTGAGCCTGTAAACCGGTGAGTCGAACCAGATACTATCGATGTAAACATTTGATCGTTCGGTGGTTTCAACCGGAATAGCAAATACTTGGATACTTGAGTCGGATTGCGTATTTTCAAAATCGGAAATACCACGTTGAAAATCGGATATGAGATATACTGATCTGTTTGATTTCCGATATTGCTTTAAAAGATCCTCCTGCCGTTTCAATACTTCCGAAACATCGCGGGTGACTGGCGAAATCCGTATTTCATCCAACATTTCAACAAATTCGTCACGGCTAACAAAACGCTGGTGACGTCCTTCAAAATCGTTGGTTATCAGATTGAAAAGATCGGATGTTTTGTAGGAGGCGGCTACCTCACCGGCAAACTTTACAGCTTCATCCAGCAAATTGCCATTGGTCGAAACGGCCTCCATGCTGAAGGAATTATCAAGGTAAATGCTAATTGTCTGTTGACCCTTAAGTCCGCTATCGTCATCAGAAACAGGAAGGTATGGTTGTGAAAAAGCAACAACAAGACCAGCAATGGCCAGCATACGCATGAGTAAAATGAGCAGGTGTTTAAGCTGTGATTGTTTTTGTGTTTGCTGCTTTAACTCCTCAATAAACCGGACATTGGTAAAAAACACCTTTTGAAACTTCCTGAAATTGAAGAGGTGAATAATAACTGGAATGGCCAATGTAGCCAAACCAAACAAAACCAAAGGATTGACAAATTCCATAGAAGTTTCCTGCTGATTAAATTGTTGTTAAAACGCCCGCAAAAGTAAATATTATCTTTTTAAGGCTTTTTAGTAACTGACGTCATCCCCCCTGCTTTGATCTGGCTATCGATCAGGAAAAGGAACAAAATGGGGTTCAATTGAGCGAAAACCCTGGTTTTTAATTTTCCCGAAGTACGATTTCGTCGTATTCAAGCTCAAATCTCAGTTTGTGTTTAGATTCTTCCTGTGCCAGCGCATTGAAAATTTTCATCAGTTCAGGAGTTGGTGCTTTAGCAGCAAGGTTTGTATAAAGTTTAAAGGCTGCTTTCTCGCGCTTCATGGCCAGCACCAATGCTTCTTCATACGACATATCGGGTTTGGGTGCCACATTCACCAGGTAATCGCTCATTTTAAGGTCTGGAATTTGCTGATCTTTCAAGGTGTAAGTTCCTTCGGTTTTAATTTTGCTCAGAAAAGCCTTATGACCCATTTCTTCTTTGGCAAATTGGGTAAAAACCTGTTTCATTTCAGCGTTGCGTGAATCAGCAGCCAGGGTTGTATAAAAATCAACTGCTCTTTGCTCGTTTTGGATCGCGAAATCCAGGATGTCGTCTATAGAAGTAAAGTCCGTCATGTGAATATTCCTTTTATTAATTTTATAGTTCTGCAAAATCCTGCTTCAGGTCAGGGCAACAAATGTAGAAATTTAGTCATCATTAAGCTTTTTCTGTTTGATTTTTATTTTTGTCGTTTGGCTTCGCCGTGATTTAGCTTCGCTGTCATTTGGCTTCGCTGTAATTTGGCTTCGCCGAGATTTGGCTTCGCCGAGATTTGGCTTCGCTGTCATTTGGCTTCGCCGTGATTTGGCTTCGCCGTGATTTTGCTTCGCTGTCATTTGGCTTCGCCGTGATTTGGCTTCGCTGTCATTTGGCTTCGCTGTCATTTGGCTTCGCCGTAATTTGGCTTCGCTGTCATTTGGCTTCGCCGTGATTTGGCTTCGCCGTGATTTTGCTTCGCTGTCATTTGGCTTCGCCGTGATTTGGCTTCGCTGTCATTTGGCTTCGCTGTCATTTGGCTTCGCCGTAATTTGGCTTCGCTGTCATTTGGCTTCGCCGTGATTTGGCTTCGCCGTGATTTTGC
>CALFEP010000204.1 GCA_937950125.1 uncultured Bacteroidota bacterium | reverse complement strand
TTAAATGAAAAAAAGCCGGCTGATTCAACAAATTCAGCCGGCTTCTTTTTTGTCTCTTCGCATTATTCGCTGAGCATTCTGCGCTCTGCCTCTACCTCACATTCACATCAAACGGCATCCTTGCCTGCACGCCTGTGGCTTCTTTCCAAAACTTCAAATATTGGTAAAGACGGTAATTATCACCAAGTTCACTTTTCAATCGATGGTCAATACTGGCATTCCCAAAAATATCATTCAGAATTTTTTCAAACGGATCTTCCTGTTCCGGTAAATCCTTGATAGAATATGTAGTAAGGTTCGCCAATTCTTTTGCTGCCTCAATGGCCTCAGTCAATCCGCCGAATTCATCAATCAGGTTAATGCCTTTTGCATCACTGCCTATCCAAACACGCCCCTGACCAATTGCGTCAACCTTGTCGGATGTCATATTTCTGCCTTTCGACACATGGCTCACAAAGGTTGAATACACATCTTCGATATAGCCCTGAATAACTTCTCTCTGATAGGGTGTCAGGGGGCGGTTTATTGACATAAAGTTTGCATTTTCGTTGCTCATGGCATAATCGAAAGTAATACCCAGTTTTTCCTTCATGGTTTTTTCGAGATTGGGTATAATTCCCAAAACACCTATTGATCCGGTGATGGTTGACCTGTCGGCAAAAATTTTACTCGCTGCACACGAAATGTAATAGCCGCCCGAAGCTGCCACATCGCCCATCGAAACCACAACCGGCTTTTCTTTTACAGCTAATTTTACCTCGCGAAGGATAACATCCGATGCCAGCGCACTTCCACCGGGCGAGTTTACCCTAAGCACAATGGCTTTTACCTTATCATCAGTCCTGGCCTTGCGAATGGCTTTTGAAATCCGCTCTGAACCAATGCTTTCGTCACTTCCTTCGCCCGATCCAATTTCCCCAAGGGCATAAACCACGGCGATTTTATTTTTTCTATCTGGCTTTGTTGGATTTGGATCTGCGGCCATGGTGTATTTCGCCAGCGAAACTGTCTTAATATCATCATCCTTTTCAACTCCCAATTTCTCTTTTAGTTCTGTAAGGATTTCATCTTTGTATTTCAAGCCATCAATAAATTTCAGTTTTACAGCATCCTCGGGGGTTTTAATCAAAAGCCCATCAGCAATATTGTTTAGTTCTGAGGTTGAAATGCCGCGGCTTTCGGAGATGCCACCCAACATTGTATTCCAAATTCCATCAATCAGAGCCATCATTTGCTCGCGGTTCTCATCGCTCATTTTATCCAACATGAAAGGTTCGACCGCGCTTTTGTATTTTCCGTGACGGATAATTTGCATTTCAGCATCCAGTTTTTCGATGGTGCCTTTAAAAAACATCAACTCTGCTGAAATACCCCTGAAATCAATCATCCCTTCGGGGTTCAGGTAAATTTTATCGGCTGTGGAGGCCAGGTAATAAGCACCCTGGGAATAGGTTTCGCTGTAAGCAAAAACAAATTTCCCCGATTGCTTAAACTTCACAATTGCATCTCTGATTTCTTCAATGGTCGCCATTCCGGCCGAAAGGCTCGTCAAATCGAGGTAAATGCCTTTAATCTTTGGATCACGGGCTGCTTTGTCGAGGTTTTTCAGAATATCGTTCAACCCAAGCGTGGTTCTTGTTTCCATGGTCGCAAAATCGAAATCCGAAAACGGTTCTTTCGGAGCGCGGTCATTGACAGGAGTATTTAACTCGATGTGCAATAAGGTGTTATCGGCAATTTTGGTTTCTTCTTTTTCCATCATGGTGGCAAATGATGCTACAATGCCCATGAAAATAAAAAACAGAATTACCGACATAATGAGTGTGCCTAACATTGAGGCAAACATGAACTTAAAAAAATCTTTCATAACTTAAGGTATTTTCGGTGAGTACTAAGTTTGGGTACAAAGATGGTAAATAATTTCAGAAAACTTATTGTATTTTTGGCGGCTTTCACGATTTTTAGTTGCAATGCATACATGCCATTTGTTGTTGGGGAGTAATTTGGGTAACCGCGTTGAAAACATTTCCAATGCATTAAATTTCATCGGATTACAAATTGGTAGGCTGGTTTCGGTTTCCTCAGTTTATGAAACAGAGCCCTGGGGCTTCCTGTCTGACAATTTATTTTTAAATCAGGCAGTAATTGTCCAAACAAGGCATACTCCACAATCCATTCTGACCCGACTACAACATATCGAACAGGAACTTGGCCGGGTGCGTCTTGAAGGTCTGGGATATAAATCGCGGATGATTGATATCGATATTTTGTTTTTTGATGATGAAGTTATTAACAATCACTCACTCACCATTCCACATCCTCAGTTGCACAACCGCAGGTTTGTTCTGGCGCCGCTTGCCGAGATTTCAAAAGAGAAAGTTCATCCGGTATTAAAAAAAAGTATCAGTCAGTTGCTCGACGAGTGCAACGATCCTTTACCAGTAAGAATTTTTGCGAATGAAGTGACTAAAAAATCCATCACCACTATATGAATCCTGGTAAATACAACTACATTTCGATCGAAGGAAACATCGGGGCAGGCAAAACATCGCTGGCTACAAGAATTTCAGATGACTTTAATGCAAAACTAATTTTGGAACAGTTTGAAGAAAACTCGTTTTTGCCCAAGTTTTACAAAGAGCCTGATAAATACGCCTTTCCACTCGAATTATCTTTTTTGGCCGAACGCTTTGAACAGTTGAAAAAAGACCTCACCCGCCGCGATTTGTTCAAGGCTTTCACCATTTCAGATTATTTCATCTTCAAATCGTTCATTTTCGCCCGGAAAAACCTGCCCGACGACACTTTTAGTCTTTACAAAAAACTTTTCGAAATCATCAGCGAAAGCCTGCCCAAACCCGATTTACTTGTTTACCTGTATCTTGATATTCCTAATCTGCTCCGTAATATTCATCACCGTGGACGGGATTATGAGTTGGAAATTAAAAAAGATTACCTCGAAAAAATCCAGGAAAGCTACCTTGATTTTATAAAACAGCAGCAAAACATGCGCATCCTGATTGTTGACACCAACGGCCTCGATTTTGTCAACCGGGAGGATGATTACCAAACAATGGTTGGATTGCTTGAAAGGGATTATCCATTGGGCGTGCACCGGATTACGCCTTAAAATTGAATTGAAAGAAAGTGTCATTCTCTCTTTGTCAATGAATTATTCGCAAAATGGATTTGCTAATACAAAAACCCAAACAGCCACAGAGGGATTACATTATCCGAACCAATCTCAAT
>CALFEP010000203.1 GCA_937950125.1 uncultured Bacteroidota bacterium | reverse complement strand
GAGACTTCGGCGTGAGACTTCGGCGTGAGCTCAGTCGAACGCTCAGTCGAACGCTTGTCGAAACACAAATTGTTCAAAGTTCAAAACCACGGGTTTCAAACCTAAAATATTGATTTAAAAATATTTGGAATAAGATTGAGAGCCGGCTACTTAAAAAAGAGGCCGGCTTTTTTTATTTGCCGTAAACTGACTGAATTTCGCCACTTATTGGATAATCTCTTCCTTTGCCTGATTTTTCCTGCAAATATTTGAAATTTAAATAAATAGGGGTTGCATTCAGCTTTACTTTCTATTAAATTTGTCGTTTTCAGGCAAAAAATAAAAACATGAAAAACGCATCCCTTTTTTTGGTTTTATTTGCATTATTAGCAGCATCAGGTGCTTTCTCCCAGGTAAAAATTTTCGGGATTGTAACCGACAGCATTACCCAAAAACCCATTCCTGATGTTAACCTGGTTATTAAAGGAACCACCGAAGGAACAACCACCAACCAAGACGGGCAGTTCAGCGTTGTTGTAAAGAAACTGCCGGTAATCCTTGTCGCTTCAGAAATTCGTTACCACACCACGGAATTTTTAATTGAAAGGCATCAGGCAAATATCCGGCTTTCGCCGAAAATACAGATGCTTGGTGGGGTAACCATCCAGGGGAAAAAAATTCAGTGTATTCATCCCGATGAAGGTGTTTATGCTTTCGATTTTGAATTTTATGACGATTTTATCCTGGTTCTCACCTATAAAAAGTCAAAAAAGGAATCTACGCTTTACCTGCTCGATGACGATGGAACGACCATCAGGAAAATGCAGTTGAAAACCGAGCCTGAAGGTTTTTACCGCGATCAGTTGGGTTATGTTCACCTGCTGACAGCCGACAGCGCTTACCAGATTTACTATGATTACAACGAAATTCACCTGCTTTATCCCACAGAAAAAATCTCTTTTTTAGCGATGATGTACCCTATAAAAGCCCGCTTTCACAACAAACTCATCCTGAATACACCAAGTTACCGGGGATTGAACAGTCATTTTTTTGCCGTTGGAGACAACTCCAGGAATGAGTTTTACGTGATTTCCGACAGCACCAAAAAATCCTATCTGAGCCGGGAATACGACCTGAAGTATTTCCTTCAATTGCGTAAAATGGAGGTGGAAGGTTTCCAGGTTTCGGTGAAAACGCTTAGGGATAATCTTGATTTTTACCGGCAATACGTTGGTGTTGACTGGCTTGACAGCAAAATTCTTGCACCGGTTTTTGCTCCTCTTTACAAAATCCGGGATTCGCTGCTGATTTTTGATTTTACACATTCAGAGGTGGTTTCGTTTAATGACCAGTTAGAAGCGGTGATAAAAACACCCATCAGTTTTCACAAGGAAAAAAAGTGGGAAAAAGAGCTGATTGTTGACGAAACCTGGCAGGACATTTACACCTGCTACCTCGACGATGGTATCACCCGGATTGTACGCCTCGACCGGGAAACCTTCAAACCAGTCAGTACGACAGAGGTTGACGGGATGATTTTTATCAACAAGCTGAAAATCAGGAACGGACATGCCTATTTTTTGTACAAAGACTATTGCCGTGATACCAAAAGGATGATTTACAAGATGGTACTCTGACAAAATCACAATTTACAAATGACAAATCACAAATAAGCTCCAAATACAAAATTCAAATGATCAAACTTTGAAACCGAAATTGATATTCCAGAAAAATGTTATTATTTTGTTTAACTAAAAACAGAAGATCATGAAAAAGAACATCTACCTGCTATTTGTTGCCTGTATTTCGGTGTTTTTTATGAATACCAGGGTATTTTCACAGGATTCAGCCTGGGTATTTGTTGATGAGATCACAAATGAATTGCCTGTTGTAAAACATGATACCATTGCGATAATGGTGGGCAATGCGCTGGTGGTAAATGTTTTTGATCATGCCTACGACCCTGAATCTGATGACTTTGTTATTGACCATGTTTTTGACCCAAGAAATGGCGAGGCATACAAGTTAACCGACAGTACTTTTTCGGTAACCATTACCTGTAATTATGAAGGATTTGATTCTCTCCTGATCAAACTTGAAGAATTCCCTGGATCGATGAGAAGTGAGGGTTACCTCATTTTAGATGTGGCAAAAAATCCTGAATTTCCTACAGCGCTGAACGATACTGTTGATGCTTTTCAGGGTGATACAGTATTCATAAGCGTATTACAAAACGATTTTGATCTTCAGGCCAATGAATTACAAATATCGGATGCAGATAAGGATTACACCTGTCATTTTTTCGATTTCAACGACAGTGCGGTCATTATAGTTCCCAAAGTTGATGCTGATACAGGGTTGTACCAGTATTTTGATTATTACAACCGCGAGGTCGAAAATCCTGTGCATACCTCGAACAAGGCGGAAGGTTATTTAAGGGTGCATGCAAATCCTGGTTTACCCGTAGCCGTAAACGACAGTGTTGAAGCCGTGGCAGGTTTTCCGGTTGAGATTTATCCGCTGCTGAATGACCTGGATATTAACGGGGATGAATTGATTATTACAAGTGTATGGACAAGTGGGGGAATCTGTTCGTTTAACGACACAGTTATCCATTTCAGTCCGTATTCTTTTTTAACTGAGGATGTGCAATTTACTTACCGCGTATCAGAGAAAAACAATCCTGCACATTATTGCGACGGAACGATTTATGTCGAAATAACTGAAAACACGAATCTGCCTGTTGCGGTTAATGACACGATTATTGTCCAGTCTTATGACAGCCTGACTTTCAACCCGCTTCTTAACGATTTTTCGCCGTATGAGGGAAATATTTCTGTTTCAAGTAGTGCCATTAGTTGGGGCGGGGCATTTTTGGTGGGAAAAGACCCGAATAATTCATCACTTGTTTTGATAATATCAACTGCCAACTTCTCCGGTACGCTCCAGTACCAGTACAAGTTTTATTATGATGATAATCCGGCGATGATTTCTAAACCTGGCTTACTGGTCATTCAGGTTGAACCAAATATGGATTCATTGTTGGCAATAAATGATGATTTTGTTTTTAATCCCGTTTTGCCCGATACTTTCAATGTTTTGTTAAACGACTATAATCCAAACTATGATTCGATTGAAAAGATTGGTGTAACACAATACCAGGATATTAAATGTCAAGTAATTAATGATAGTCTGGTGTTTTTTCGCCCGGATTATTTTTTAAATGGTGACTTTGTTTTTTATTACTATTTGTACAAAGACTGGCCTTCAAAACCAGCCACGTTTGCACAAATAAACCTCAATATATTAAACACTCAACTTGCTGACTCGTTGTACATAAATAATATAAATGCCGGTTTTTCGTGCTTTGGCCTTAATTTTTGGGATTTTGATGATGGAAAAAGCATCAGGTTTGAAGTACCGAAAGGGAGTGGAAAAAAAAGCATTTTTTCAAATTCAATGTGGATTGGTGGTATGAGGGAGGACACCCTGTACCTTGCGGCAGAAAATTATCGTGGTGTTGGGGAAGATTATTGGACTGGACCGATTTCCGCAGTTTATCAACCGGAAGACATAGCCCGTTATCGCGTATGGAAGCTCAACAGGCCTGAAATTGATTACCACATTTCGCACTACAAAGACTCCAACTACGAACCCATCGAAAATATCCGCACATGGCCTGGCAATGGCAAACCTGATCTGGGACAAGCACTGCAATTGGCGCCATTTTTCGATCAGAACAACGACGGAATTTATAATCCGTACGAAGGAGATGTACCCATGATCAGGGGAGATCAGTCGCTTTTCTTCATTTTTAATGACGGGCGATACCCTCATACTGAAACATTGGGACGGAATATGGATGTTGAAATTCATGGCAATGCTTACGCTTTTGATACTCCGCAGGATAGCGCCCTGTTCAATACCATTTTTGTCCATTACGATATTTACAACCGCTCCTCCCGAACCTATGACAGTACCTTTTTTGGGATACGTAACGACTTCGATTTGGGTTTTGCCTGGGATGATTATATGGGGTGTGATGTTTCACGGGGTTCTGCTTATGTTTACAACGATAGTCCAATTGATGGAAATGGTGAACCAGAAAGCTACGGAGAAAACCCGCCGGTACAAAGCATGGTTATTCTGGGTGGAGTGATGATGCTGGATGATGGAATTGACAATCCCCCCGGAGGTTGTGATGAAAGTGTAAACGGGTTTAATTTTGGCGATGGCATTCAAGATAATGAGCGGATGGGAATGACCAGGTTTTTTTATTTTATTGTTGGTTCAGCAGGCCCCCAGATTTGGGATCCTGATACTGCTCCTGATTTTTATAATTTTCTGAGAGGGAGATGGAAAGACAACTCACAGGTAATTTATGGCGGCAGAGGTCATTCTGGTGATCCCGATGCTGTTGGACCTGCCTGCAGGTTTGTGGTTCCGGGAGCATCCGATCCGCTCAACTGGGGAACAGAATGTGTTTATCCTAACGGAGGTTATAATCAAAATGGAAAATACTGGAGTGAGGAGACAACAATAAACAACGATGGAGACAGAGTTGGTTTAAGTATAACAGGCCCAATTACTTTCAAACCGGGCGATGTTCAGTCGCTCGATGTGGCTTATGTTTATGCACGGGATAATGATCCTGAGGATGAGTTTTCAGCCTTAGACATTATGAATGTTAGGATTGACACCATCAGAAACCGGGTTGCAAGAAATGAAATCTTACCTTTTCCAAATTATTCAGTTGGAATTGCTGAAAAGGAACATGAAACTTTTGATGTAATCGTTTTTCCCAATCCCGCCAACGGAGGCGAAATCAACATTGATTTGAGAAAAACCAATGACCAAAGAACAACATTTCAAATTGCTGATATGGTAGGAAGGGGCGTATTAAGGGGTGAATTGGTTACAGGGAAAATTAATGCAGTTCAGATTGGAGCGTTAAAGACCGGGATTTACGTTTTAATGGTGAGTTGCGGCGATGAAACAGCAGTTCAAAAACTGATTATCCACAGGTAAAGATTTTTGTGAAAATGTTTGGCGCCACCAACTTTGATGGACCAAATTATTTCTTATTGTACTGGTTCATCGTCCGTTGGGCGCCGGCAAAAACAAAGCTTTTCACCATTTCGACGGCCAGGGGGATTTTTTCAATCATAATGGTTTCTTCGGTTTTTGTCCATTGCCCCAACACATAATCCACCTGAAAACCTTTGGCAAAATCCTTCCCAATCCCTACGCGAAGCCTTGTAAAATCTGAATTTCCCAAAGTTTCGATGATGTGGTTCATCCCGTTATGGCTGCCGCCGCTGCCTTTGAGCCGCATCCGTAAAATGCCGGTATCTAAGTCGAGGTCGTCAAAAATCACCAGCAGGTTTTCGATGGGAATGTCCTCTTTATCTAACCAGTATTTCACAGCTTTGCCACTCAGGTTCATGTAGGTATTGGGTTTTATCAGGATCAGCTGACGGCCTTTCACCGAAGCACGGGCAATGTTGGCATGTCTGCCCGTTTCAAAGGTAGTTTTCAGGTCGGCAGCCAGTGCATCAAGCGCCAGAAAACCTGCATTATGCCTGGTGTTGGCATATTCAGACCCCACATTTCCCAAACCCGCAATCAGATATTTCAATGGTATTATGTTTTAAAAACAAAAAGGTACAAATCCTTTTGGGCTTCATACCTTTTTGCAATATTTAAAAATTAGTTATTACTCAGTAAACCAATGATTAGCTGGCTTCGCCTTCACCTTCTAATGCAGCACCACGGGTGGTTTGAATGGTGGCTACGACAGATGTTGGAACGTCCAGAAATTCCACATTTTCCATTTTCAGGTCGTTTACTTTTATTGCTTGTCCAATGTTAAGTTCGGTGATGTCAACAACTACCTCATCAGGTAAGAATGCCGGAAGTGCCTTAATCATCAGTTTACGGTATTTCTTGGTTAATTTTCCGCCACGAAGTACGCCTTTTGATGTGCCGGTAAACCGAACCGGAACTGCTATGCTAACGGGCTTATCGTCGAAAACCTGGAGAAAATCCATGTGCAGGATTTTATCGGTAACCGGGTGATACTGAATGTCCTGCAGAACAGCATGGTATTCAGTTCCATCAATAACCAGATTTACGAGATAGGCATCAGGGGTAAAAATGATTTTACCAAAATCTTTTTCCGATCCCACAAAATGGGTTTGTTTTTCACCGCCATAAAGCACACAGGGAACATTTCCTTCCTTTCTGTGTTTTTTAGCATCTTTTTTCCCTACGTGCGCTCTGAGCGCACCGCTAATTGATACTTTTTTCATAGTTAAACAATTTAATTGATAAATAATTAATAATAATATAGTTACAACATTGTTGAAAATTCGAAATGCGTACTGATGGATTTGTTTTTATTTACCCGTTTTATCACATCAGCAAAAATTTCGGCGGTGGATAAAATGGTGATTTTTCCTGACAAATCCTTTTTGATGGTGTCGGTAACAATTACCTCTGCCAGCGCCGATTCATTGATTTTTTCGATAGCGCCTTCCGAAAAAACGGGGTGTGTGCACATGGCTCTCACCGAGCTGGCTCCATTTTCAATCATTAGGTTGGCTGCTTTAGTAATGGTTCCGGCTGTATCGATAATGTCGTCAACCAGCACCACATCTTTGCCTTTTACATCGCCGATAATCCTGATGGAATCGATCTGGTTGGCTTTGGAACGTTGCTTGAAACAAATTACCAGGTCGGTATTCAGGAATTTGGCGTAAGCAGCAGCTCTTTTTGTGCCTCCGGTATCGGGCGAAGCCATGGTGAGGTTGGGTAGCTGCATCCTGCGCAGGTAAGGGACAAAAATGGAAGAAGCGTACATGTGGTCAACAGGAATGTCAACAAAACCCTGAATCTGGTCAGAGTGCAGGTCCATGGTGATGATTCTGTCAACTCCGGCTGCAACCAAAAGGTTGGTAATCAGTTTGGCTGCAATCGAAACACGGGGTTTGTCTTTTCTGTCCTGACGGGCAAAACCAAAGTACGGAATGAGAGCAACCACCCGCTTTGCCGAAGCGCGCTTTGCGGCATCGATCAATAAAAGCAATTCAAACAGATTATCGGCGGGAGGGTTGGTTGACTGAATGATAAAAACATCGTTTCCCCTGATGGTCTGTTCAAAAGATGGCTGATACTCACCGTCTTTAAATCTTTCAATGTGTACTTTTCCCAAAGGCTGGCCGTAATATTTCGCAATTTTATCAGCCAGATACTCCGAAGTATGTCCTGAAAAAATGTTAACGTTTGAAGCCATGAGTTTTACCCGTTAAGTGTTTGGTTTACGGGGCGCAAAATTAGCACTTTAATTTTGAAATGGTAAGATTTTTTTGCCCTGGTGACTTTTGATTTAAAAAAGTAATATTTTTGCGGCCACAAATCAGGGGTTTAGAATTATCTCCTGATTGAGAAGTTCTCACGAAGTACCCGCCCGAGTGGCGGAATTGGTAGACGCGTTGGTCTCAAAAACCAATGAACGATTGTTCGTGCCGGTTCGATTCCGGCCTCGGGTACATCAAAAATAACATAACCTTGAGATTATCTCAGGGTTTTTTTATGCTATGTATTTCGTTTAGGCGTTAAAAAGTGAGTCTTTCGACTATGTTTATGTTGGAATAACCGACAATCCTGAACGCAGGCTAAATCAGCACAATAAAGGCTACAACAGATCAACCAAGCCTTACAAACCATTTTTACTTTTTTACTCCGAAAAATATGAAACCCGGACAGAAGCCCGATCACGGGAAATTTTTCTTAAAAATGCCTCTGGGAAAAGGTTTCTGAGGAAAATTTTGAAAGATAGTTTCAAGGAATAAAATCGAATCTTTA
>CALFEP010000202.1 GCA_937950125.1 uncultured Bacteroidota bacterium | reverse complement strand
GATGCCGGAAACAACAACGAAGCTTTGTTGGGTTTTGGGTTTTTTGGGCGAAATCAGTACAAAATTCGGTGAATCCTTGAAAACCAAATAGTTACTCCTCAGATGATTAAGAGCCGGCAAAATCATCATGAAAAAATAATAAAAGGAAGAATGTTTGATTGAAAGAAAACGTAATTTTAATCCATTAAATCGTCAACATTATGAACAGACTAATCGAAATTTCAAATCAGAATGATATTTTTTCAGAATATCATAATACACCGGTAAGTTTACTTTTGGAATATCATAATTTAAACAAACCATTTGAAACCCACACTGCAGCGCAGTTACTAATTGGGATGTGCATGGATAATCGTAATCAACTTCGCATACCCAACAATTTTTCTTACATTATTCGCTCGGGTGGCGGAAATCTCAGGTACAGTGAATTTAAGGTTTCGTATGCCATTGCAGTGGGTAAGGTAAAGTTTATCGCGCTGATTGGCCATAGCAATTGTGCGATGGTAAACCTGTTTTCGCGCAAGGATATTTTCATTGACGGACTTGTTGAAAATGCAGGTTGGGACAGAACCTGGGCAACCGAACATTTCATGCATTTTTCGCCAATGTTTGAAATTGGCAACGAAATTGATTTCCTGCTGAGTGAAGCAAAGCGTCTGCGCTTCAGATATCCGAAAATTACCATTGCACCCATGTATTACAAAGTAGAAGATCATTTGCTTTATTTAATAAATGAAAAATGAAACCGGTAATTACTTTAGCTTAAATGGTTCATACATACCTCAAATGGCACACGCCTGCCTGTTGCCTGCCTGCCTGAGGCACGAAGGCACGAAGGCAGGCAGATAGGATTTCGTGTTGTCTCGACAGGCTCAACATAAATTTTGTGGCTAATAATTATTTCATGCAATGACTGATAATGCAAATTCTAAATTATATGAAAATGAGATACTCAATACTTGTTTGCTTTGTTTTAATAATTGTCCTGATGGTTTCATGTACGACGAAAGAAACCGGAACTGAACCCAGAACTAAGGAAAACTTCGGAACGGATTGGGAATTTACCCGCGATACAAACGCTGCCGTATGGGAAAAGATAAACCTTCCACACACCGCCCGCATCGAACCCCTGGTGGTAAACGACCAGTGGCAGGGCACGGCTTTTTACAGGAAACAGTTTGAAATGCCCGATGTTCCAGGGAAAAAGGTTTTCCTGTACTTTGAAGGGGTGATGCAGGAAGCCGATGTTTGGATAAACCAAAAACACCTGGCAAACCACAAAGGCGGATATCTGCCTTTTACGGTGGATATTACAGATGCCGTAGAACGCGGAAGACAGAATTTTCTGAAAGTGAGGATAAACAACGGGGACAACCCCAACATCCCGCCCGGAAAACCGCTCAAAGAACTTGATTTCAATTATTATGGAGGGATTTACAGAAATGTGTATTTGATCACAACCCGCAAAACCCACATAACAGATGCCGTGGATGCCAACAAAACCAGCAGCGGCGGAGTGTTGGTAAGGTTTGATAATGTGAGTGATAAAAAAGCTGACGGACTGCTGAAACTTCATGTTAAAAATGAAACGGGTAAAGAGAAGAAGGTTCATTTCGTGGCCGTTTTTTCCAACAAGGAAGGACAAAAACATACGGTTACCTCTGAACCTGGAATTGCAAAATCGGGCAGCAACCTTGAACTCATTCAGCATTTCAACATCGAAAATCCAGACCTCTGGTCGCCCAGACAACCAAATCTTTATACCGTTGAAATCAGCCTTTTTTCAGATGAAAAACTTGTGGACAACATCACCGAAACCACCGGCATCAGAAGCATTGAGGTGAAAGAAGGCGGTTTTTATCTAAACGGCGAAAAACAGTATATCCGTGGAACCAACCGCCACCAGGAATACCCTTTTGTGGGTTATGCCTTGTCGGACGAGGCACAATACCGCGATGTGGTTAAAATAAAAAATGCCGGTTTCGATTTTGTCAGGTTGTCGCACTACCCGCACGCAGAGGCTTTTATGCAGGCATGCGACGAGCTGGGATTGATGGTGATGAACTGCATTCCCGGCTGGCAATTTATGGGCGGAGAAAAGTTCATGGAAAACTCGCTGCAGGACTGCCGCGACATGATCCGCCGCGACCGTAACCACCCTTCGGTTGTCTTTTGGGAAGTCTCGCTCAACGAAACCGAAATGCCTGATGATTACATCACCAAAGCCACCGGTATCCTGAAAGAAGAATTGCCTTTTACGGGAATTTACAGCGCCGGCTGGACGGATCATCCGGCTTACGACCTTTTCATTCCAGCCCGGCAACATGGCCAGCCGCCCGATTACTGGAATTTTTATAAAGATGGCAAAAGAAAGGTTTTTATTGCCGAATACGGCGATTGGGAATATTATGCCCAAAATGCTGGTTTCAACCAAACTGCCTTTAATGACCTGAAAGAAGATGAACGAACCAGCCGCCAGTTGCGGGAATGGGGCGAAAAGCGGTTGCTGCAACAGGCGTTTAACTTCCAGGAAGCGGCCAATTCGAACAGGAAAGGCATTGGAACCATCGGCGATGCCAATTGGCTGATGTTCGACTACAACCGTGGTTATACCACCGACCTTGAAGCGTCAGGAATTGCCGATATTTTCAGGCTGCCAAAATTTGCCTATTATTTTTACCAAAGCCAGCGTCCGCCTGACGAAATCCTGAACCCGCCACTGGTTTCAGGACCAATGGTGAATATAGCGAACTACTGGAACGAAAAATCGGCCACTGACATCACCGTTTTCAGCAATTGCCAGGAAGTCTGTCTTTACCTGAATGGTACTTTGATTTCGAGGCAAAAACCAACGATCGATAAATATTCAGACCATTTGCCTTTTCCTCCGTTTGTTTTCAAGGTTGAAAATTTTGTCCCCGGCGAATTAAAAGCCGTTGGCTTTATGGATGGAAAAGCTGTTGCCGAAAATGTGGTGAAAACGCCCGGCCAGCCGGTTGGGCTCAAGGTTGAGGTTGATTTGTCGGGAATACCCGTTAGCAGGGATTTTCCCGATATTCTGATCGTTCACGCAAGTGTGGTTGATGCAACAGGAACGGTTTGCCCGGATGCGTCAGGAGTGGTTGAATTTTCGGTAAACGGCCAGGCAATGTTGATTGGTGAAAATCCGGCTCCGGTAAAAGCCGGTATTGCATCCATCCTGCTGCGGACGGAAGCATTTGTGCAACCGGTTGAAATTCGCGCCGTTGCCAATGGATTGAAGGAAGGAAGCTTTTTGCTGAGGGCGGGAAGGTAAATGCAATGATGGACAAGGACTTTCCGTCATAATATGTTGCTGATCATCCAGTTGTAAAGTTTACCTGGTTTACTGAGAATAAAGTTCAGTAAAAATCTTCAGGAATTTCATTTTGTCCATTTTTCCTGCATCAAAACCTTCCCGAAAAAACTACACGTACTTTTCGTAGTTTCGGAACAAAGAACATTTCCCTTCTTGA
>CALFEP010000201.1 GCA_937950125.1 uncultured Bacteroidota bacterium | reverse complement strand
CAAAAATTGAGAATAAAAACTGAATTGGAAAAAGAAGATAGATTACAAGCAATGACACCAAATGATCAAGGTCTTACTGAATTATTACTGAATGGGCCAATAATGACTTTAAAAGAAAAGGAAAATTTTAAGATGATTCAAAAAGCATTTGATATATGGACAAAGACCTCATTTGCACAGACACCTCAGTGCTGATTGACTATTACAGGAAAAAGATAAATCAAAAACACTTTTTGTAAAATTGTCGTTAAAGTATTCTTTTGCGATTTCGGTTATTACAAAACTTGAGATTTTAGCCGGAATTACAGAAAGTCAAAGGGATTTTTGGAATAGTGTATTTCAAAAAACCTTGATTATTCCTTTGGAGGAACAAGAAGTTGAAATTGCTGCCACGATTTTACAAGATCTTAAAAAGCGCAATCAAATTATTGGAATTAAGGACATTTTGATTGGGTCAACTTGTTTATCGAAAGGCTTGAAATTCGCTACTCTTAATAGAAAGGATTTTGAGCGGATCGCAGGTCTTGAGTTGATTGATGAATGATTATCGATTAAAAAGCAATTTGTAGCCTGGTGTTTCTAAGTTTTTATAAAATGGTCATCGGAACCTGCATGGTGGGTTGGTACAACGAAAAAGAAATTAAAAGACTGTTGAACATCCCCTCTTCGCTCACCATAGCCTCACTGATAAGTTTAGGTTACCTCGAAAAAGAAACCGCACCAGAAAAGTTAAGGAAAAGCAGGGAGGAGATATTGAGTTACAACAGGTATTGACGAGTAGGCTTCCAATCCCTCTGAGGGATTGAACCCTTTGAATTTTCCACAACCATACATTCCCCCGATAATCCTATCTTTGCCCTAAAAAAAGTATGATTAACAGAAGAATTTTTTTGATATTCACAGGATTGGCCATGGTGCTGTCATCCTGCAAAACCCCCGCTGTGGTTGAAAAACCCATTGAAATTAATTATGAACAATTGGCTAACGAAGCATTACTGGCCGGTGACTGGCAAACTGCATTCACAAATTATGAAAAAGCTATCGCCAATTACGAGATGCAGAAAAAATTCCTTGATTGTCCGGTCTATGGAAAAGCCGGACTGGCCGCCATGAATCTCGGACAAACGCAACAATCGCTCGAACTTCTTGAAAAGAACAGCTTTACACCTTTTGTGACCATTGAAACCATTCAGGCTCAGGCTGTTCAGTACCGACAGGTAAATAATCTGTCGAAAGAAATTGATGCCCTCAGTTTATATCTGGAAAAATTCCCCGAAGGAGCTGATGCAGCGGCTTTTCGTGCCAGGTTGTTCGAAACCTGCATCGAAAGCCAGAATTATGAACTGGCCACCACACTCTGGCCTGCACTTGGCAAGGAATATCGTTCACGACCAAAATACCTGGAAACATGGTTGCTCATCAATAAAAGAATGAAAAATGATGCTGTGTGTGACGAGACTGCGAAGCAGTTGATTGAGGTTGATGCAAATAATATCATGGGTTTGGAATGGCTTGCAAAGAAATATTATTTTAAGGCTGAAGACCGCTACCAGGCTGAACTGGCTGCTTATGAAAAAAACAAGACCAAAAAACAATACGCCATACTTGTCGAGGCTTTCAAGAAACTCACCGAGGATTTTAAAGTTTCGCTGGGATATTTTGAAAGGCTTTATAAAATCAACCCGGCGCCCGATTATGCAAATTTTATGGGAAATATTTACGCCCGTTTTGACGATAAAAAGAATGCCGATTTTTATCACAATCTTGGGACGAAAAATTAACTGCACATCAATCGAAATTTACTTCACTTGTTTGATTGAAAAATTTGTATTTTTATTGTCGATTTAAAAAATAAAACCAATAATATGAATATCAGGATTTTACTTATTTCTTTTACAATTTTAACCGGAGTTTCATTCCTTGTGATTTTAAACCGGGAAAATCGTCAAATCCCCAGACAATTCGTTACCGATCAATGCGTGCCAGGCATTCAAACATATCTCCTGGGAGAAAAAATGCGCGACCCGCACGCTGTCGCCAACGATTGGATGGCTTTGCAGCGGACTTATCCTTACGACAGAATTAAAACCGAAAGCTATCTGCAGGCAATGAAACAAGCCCATGATTTACACCAACAATCATCGGTAAAATATGAATGGGAGGCTGCCGGACCCGAAAATATTGGCGGGCGAATTACTGATATTGAAGTAGTCGCCGAAAATCCCAACATTATTTATCTGGGAGGTGCAACAGGTGGAATTCTGAAATCGGAGGATGGTGGAGCAATGTGGGAAAATATTTTTGATGATCAGCCTGTAATCACCATCGGCGACATTGCTCTTGATCCGAACAACAGCGATGTAATTTACGCCGGAACCGGTGAAGCCAATTCATCGAGTTACAGTTTTTTAGGAAACGGAGTTTACAAATCGACCGATGCCGGGCAAACCTGGCAACAATCAGGACTTGAACAATCGGTTTATATTGGTCGTATTGTGGTCGATCATAGCAATTCGCAGCGAGTGTTTGTGGCTGCCTGCGGTAATCTCTTCTCTGAAGGTGGTGAACGCGGGGTTTACCGCAGCAACAATGGAGGCGAAACCTGGGAAAGGGTCCTGTATCTGAACGATTCTACCTCGGCCATCGACCTTGTACAACACCCCGAAAACCCTGATATTCTGTATGCAACAATGTGGGAACGAATACGCAGACTTGAGTACAGGAGGTCGTTTGGCAACTCATCAGGAATCTGGAAAACAACCAATGGTGGCGATACCTGGACAGAATTGACCAATGGGTTGCCGGTTGGCCCCGATGTCGGAAGAATTGGGATAGATATCGCAAAATCCAATCCCGAAGTGTTGTACGCTTTTTACGACAGGCAAGGCTCGGTTAATGTTTTCCGCACAGCCAATGGTGGAGCCACCTGGCTGCAAACCAACGATTACGACCTTCAGGGAATGAATAGCAACTTTGGCTGGTATTTTGGCCAAATCAAAATAAATCCGGCAGATGAAGATCAGTTTTATGTTATGGGCGTTACACTCTGGCGGTCAGATAATGGTGGCGCAGACTACATCGAAATAGCCGGTTATTGGAACAACGATGTAATTCACGTGGACCATCACGCCATGTGGATTGATGAAAATACAGGTGTAATATACGAGGGAAACGATGGCGGATTTTACACCAGTTTCAACGAGGGTTATTCATGGACAAAATTCACCAACCTTCCATTAACGCAGTTTTATGCCATCGACATCGATTATGACAATCCGGAAAGAATTTATGGCGGTACTCAGGATAATAACACAATCCGCACACTCACCGGTGATTTATACGATTGGGAACCCATTTTGGGAGGTGATGGAATGTACACCTTGGTCGATTACACCAATTCAAATTTCATTTTTGCCGAGTACCAGTATGGGATGCTTTTCAGGTCATCGGACCTGGGCTATACCATGTTTTTTATAGGCCAGCCGGCTCAGTCAGACCGCACCAACTGGTCGTCGCCATATGTTTTGCATCCCGAAAATCCTGATATTATGTATTTTGGGACATATCGCATCTGGAAAGGCACAAACCACGGTTTGTTGTGGGAAATCATCAGTCCCGACCTGACCATGGGCGGCGAAGCAGGCAGTTTTCACACTATTTCAACCATTGCCATTTCTTCGGTTGATCCCGGCATAATTATTACAGGTTCTGACGATGGAAAGGTGCACAAAACAACCAACGGCGGAAGCAACTGGGTTGATATTTCGGAAGGATTGCCTGTCCGCTGGATCACGAGTGTGGCCTGCGACCCGTTTGACGAAAACACGATCTACGCCACAGTATCAGGTTTCAGGTGGGAAGAAGATTTGCCTCATGTTTTCAGATCAGAAAATCTTGGGGAAGATTGGATCGATATCAGCGGAAACCTGCCGCAGCTACCAGTTAACCAGATTTTGCCCGATCCGGAATTCGAAGAGCGGTATTTTGTAGCTACCGATGCCGGGCTTTTCAGCACCGATAACGGAGGTACTTCATGGTACGGAATTACTACCGGTATGCCCAATGCGCCAACTGTTACCATGAAAATACACAATCCTACACGAACACTTGTTGCGGGAACCTACGGCAATTCGTGCTACCGCATCGAACTCAATAAATTGGTCAGTGGACTTGGTCAGGAGAATGGACGGAATTTTTCTGCAATTATTTACCCAAATCCTACCTCAGTAAGTTCAATTATCAACTTTAATCTTCCTTCAACAGGTCTGACAGAAATTTTCGTATCCGACAGTGAAGGAAAGCTGATAAAACAATTGTTATGCGAAAAAATCAGCCAGGGGTGTCACACGCTTACCTGGGATTTAACTTCAGACCATGGCATGCGTTGCAGCAATGGTTTGTATTTTATTGTAATTAAGCAGGGTAAAAAAGTTGACCTGGCCAAAATTATAGTTTCAAAAACCATCAACTGAACAGTTTAGCATAAAACCGCTGATTAGGTTATGAGCAAGGTAAAAAAACAATAAAAACTTATCATGGAACCAAACATTTAAAACGAATGCATTATGAAAAAAAGAATTTCAATTTTGATGCTGTCATTTCTAACATTCCTGGTGTTTTTAAACACCGAAGTTTACCCGGATACAAAAACCAGGGAGTGGACCATAGTTGAAACCTGGCAAATACCAGGCAAAGCAAGCGGTCTGGCTTTCGACGGACAGTTTTTGTACTTTGGAATCTATGGTCAGAACGGTGATCATTTTTACAAATTTGACCCAACCACCGGGACAGCCACTCAAATTTTTATACAGCCGCTTGTGGGCGATTGTTTTGGGATGACTTACGATGGTGAAAATCTCTGGGTAATTAACCAGCCATCAAGCAGTTCGCAACCTTCGCAGGCTACTGAAATGGATTTTTCGGGCAACATTTTATCAACCATCACCCTGCCCGATCACTATATGTCGGGGATTGCCTGGGACAATGGAAATTTATGGGTTCACACCTATTATCCCGACCCGGGTGTTATCTACAAAATTGACGGATCGGGCACTGTTCTTTCCCAGATAAATCCACCGGCACAACAAGGTTGGGATCTCTGTTTGCAGGACGACCATTTATGGGTGGCCGACTACAATGCGAATAACCTTTACAAAATCGATCAAACAGGGGCTATTGTCGAACAACATGCTTGCGAAAACATGAAACCATCCGGTGTTGTTTTCGACGGGCAATACCTCTGGTATGTTGACGGACAGTTGAGCAGTGGCAGCACCTTGTATAAGGTAGATTTGGGTGGGGCCGGCACTCCCGCCATCAACATTCCGGTAACATCGTGGAATTTCGGAAATGTGGCGGTGGGCGATTCGGCAGTCTGGAACATGGTAATTTCAAGCATTGGGACAGACGACCTTATCGTCGAAAATATTTTCATCCAGAATGCAGTACCCATTTTTACATGGGAAGTTTTCCCACAAACAATTGCACCAGGCGAATCCACTGAAATTACACTGATTTTTAAACCAACTGAATCCGGACCCCTGAATACAATCATCACAATTGTTTCGAACGACCCTGTAAATCCCGAAACAGAGGTTCAGCTTACCGGTGAAGCAGTAATTTCAGGACCTTCGATACATGTTCTAACCGAATCGCACAATTATGGAAATGTGCGCACCGGGGCAACAACGCGTTGGTTTTTAATGATTGAAAATATTGGCGATGAAAATTTGGTTATCAACGAGTTAAACCTTGATATTCCGGCATTTTATATCGATGCAAACATTGTTTTACCCCTATCCATCAGCCCTTTGCAAGTGGCTGAAATCGGTGTTTGGTTTCACCCTGATGAAAACACCAATTACCAGGATTATCTTGAAATTGCAAATAATGATCCCGCTCATTCAACGGTAAGTGTATTCCTGGAAGGCAGCGGAAATACTACAAATTATCCGATTGGAACGCTTTTCTGGCAATATACGATTAATACAGGTTGGGACAATAGCCCGAAAGCCATTGCTCCTATTCAGGATATTTCGGGTGACGGTGTTGATGATGTGATAATTTGTTCGGAAGACAATTTTATCAGATGCTTTAACGGGAACGCTCATTTGACGGGTGATGTACTTTGGGAAACGGAGATTTATTCGGGCAATGTTTACCAACAGCGGGGGCTGTATATAAGTGCTGACTTAAACAATGATGGATTTCAGGATGTGGTTGTTGGGACAACAGGTGGCGACAGATCGGTACGCGTTTTTTGCGGAAAAACCGGCAACCCGGTCTGGCAGTTTCAAACATCATTGTGGGGCGATGGTGGCTGGGTTTACGAGGTTAATGCCGCACTGGATTACACCGGTGACGGGCTGGTGGATGTGCTGGGTTGCGCAGGCGACGATGGCAACGACACAGGGCCAAAACGAGCCTTTTGCCTTGATGGCACTGATGGCTCGCTGGTTTGGAACACGCCGCTTGGAGGGCCGGCTTTTGGTGTTATCAGCATTGAAGATGTGACCGGCGATGGCTTGCCGGATGTTTTGGCCGGCGCTTCCAACGAATTTGAAACAGAGGGAAAGGTGGCCTGCCTCAATGGCGACAATGGCAGCATTATCTGGCAGAAATTTACCGACGGATCGTCAGTGTGGGGTCTGCTTCAACTTGATGATATAAACGAAGATGGCATTCAGGATGCAGCAGCCGGCGATTTCTACGGAAATTTTTACGGGTATGATGGCGTAAATGGTGACGAACTTTTTTCAGGGAATTTAGGTTCGGGATTAAATATCATTAACAAACTGGTAAGACTTGATGACGTAAATTCCGATGGCATTGCCGATTTTACAATCGCCTCAAGCAGCGACAATTGTGTGGCTATTGACGGGAAATACGGCTCCAACATCTGGCTGACTCCCCTCGCCGACCAGGCTTCAAAACTCGACAAAATAAAGGATATCAGCGGCGATGGCATCAACGATATTGTTGTAGGAACTTTGTTTTCAAACAATTATGTTTATTTTCTGGATG
>CALFEP010000200.1 GCA_937950125.1 uncultured Bacteroidota bacterium | reverse complement strand
GGTACACCCGATCTTTTCCTCATGACCGTTGATAATCCTTACGGAAATGATTGATTCAAAATATTACATTTAGACATTTAAAGAATATGAAAAAGTTTGGTTTGGTGAATAAAATGAAAAGAGGTGGCTTGTTTTTTTTTACCGCTATTGGGTTGCTTGTTGTCCTGGTATCATGCAGGAAAGACAACCAGGATATTCAGATTGAAATGCCGGAATTGACAGTTCCCGAGCATGACGGAATGGTGCTGCTGATGTACAATAACAAAGAATCAGGGCTTTACCGCGTTTATCAGGCAGGCAGCGAATTGGGTGAGCTTGTGTGTACGGGAAGTGGTATTGGCAGTTGGCTTAATGTAACGGCAGTGAGATCGGGAGTAAATCAATTTCTAGTTTGTCATCCCAACAAGGAATGGAGTGGTTTGTTGGGTAAACAATTCTCGGTCAGACGAATTGAATCAGACGGTTGTGTGGGTGAGGAAACCAATAATCAGACATGGAGCAACAACTACTCAACGTTTTTCGGATTTCAATTGGGAGACAGGGGATTTGTCTTCGGGGAGGCAACTTCAGCAGTATCGTTTGGCCATTGGTTCACACAGGAAATTTATGCAGATGGAACCCTTGCACCTGATGAGGCAGCAAGCGGCGATTGGAACAACGCTTATGAATATGCCACGCCGCTATATGTTAATGGTCAAACCTATCTGTTTTTTCAAAACGATAAAACACAATACTGGTTTATTACCCATGTTCAGGAGGATGGTAGCTTGAACGATGTGTGTGACGGCCATTGGGGGAAAAACTGGCAGGTTCTTACATCGGTGGAAATTGAAGATAATACTTACATGATTGGTGAAACCAATGATGGTAACGAATGGTTTATTCAAAGGATAAACCTGAATGGAAGCATGGGAGAAGAAACTGCCCGCAGTACCTGGAACCATTTTTACAATTGTCAGGTAGCTTATACACTTGATGAACAGGCTTATTTGTTTGGTTGCCATGGTTCCGACGGTTTTGATTCTTATTTCTTTACACAGTTCCTTACATCTGATGGCAAAATGGGATCTGAAATTTCGAATGGTTGGATTGATCCTCCGGATAAAGTAATTCCTTTTAAACTTTACACGAAACCTGATAGTTTCAGGTATGTGATAGGTTGGAATATGTCGAAAACCAATGGAAAGCCTGCTTCGTGGTCTTCAAGACATGATGGTGCGTGGGGTGGGTATTTTAAAATGGGGGGTGGCGCCGCCCTGGCAAATATTGATGGTGACCCGGGTCAAATGCTGGATGCACTGTTAATGGGAATTGAAGATCAAAATGGTGGAGACCGTTTTTATTATAAAATTGCCTGGAATCTCGATATCTTCGGAAATCCGTCATCTATGTCAAACACTATGTTTGGCCCCTCCATCGGTTGGTCGCAGGCTGGGGCAGGAGCTGATATGATTGATGTTGATCAAAATGGTGTGGCCGATATGATATTTATGGTGATTGATGATCCTGAAGGGGCTAATTCATTTTGGTATTATATCGGCTATAATCCAAACAGTCAGGGAATTCCAACACACTGGAGTGATAAAATTCAACATGGCGGGACAGGAGATTATGACCAGGGTGGTGGTGCGGCGGCTGGCCTGATTGATAACAACAACCTTCCGGATTTGGTTTTTATAACTATAGACAATCCGCAGCAGGATAACAATATCAGGATGCTCATCGGTAAAAACCTTGACGCCAACGGATTGGCTCAATCATGGACACCATACATTCAGCTTCCTTGTGATATTGGGTGGGAATCAGCTGGTGCTGGCGCTGCGCTTGCCGATATCAACAAAAACGGGCGCCTCGATCTGGTGTTGATGAATATTGATAGTCCGAAAGGGCCAAACAACTTATGGAGTTGGGTTGGCTGGGATATCGATATCAACGGAAATGTTTCTGGCTGGTCAGCCATTGGTTCACCTCCTTCCCCCGGAAATATTACTTCTGGTGGCGGAGCAGCCATTGGCGACATCGACCTGAACGGCACACCCGATCTTTTCCTCATGACCGTGGATAATACTTATGGCAATGATTAATAAACAATAACAATGTTTTATCATTTTAATTCACAATTAAAACGAAAGATTATGGTAAAGGGTGGTTTCGCAATAAAAATGAAAAAATGCAAAATCCTTTTCATGACAGCAATGGTTTTACTATTTATTATTACCTCTTGCAGAAAAGATGACATCGACATTGACATTATCAACCATCAACCGGTTTTGGGCAGTCCGGAGCCTCACGATATGGTAATGCTTATGTATAAAGAGGAAAATCCTGGCAAATATAAGGTCTTCGAAGCCGGAAGCAGTTTGGGCGCTATGATTTGCAGCGGTGAAGGTATCGGAAGATGGTATGGCGTATCGGGAGTACAATCAGGTATGAACCAGTATTTGGTTTGTCATCCCAATATAGAATCGGGCATGGTGGAAGGTAAAGAATTTTCAATCAGAAAGATCGAACCAGGTGGTTATCTCGGGGCGGAGACAGAGCATCAGACGTGGAACAACAATTACGAAAACTTTTTTGGTTTTCAACTGGGTATCAGAGGATTTATTTTTGGGCTGGACAACAGTTTATTTGATAAAATCTGGTTTACACAGGAAGTCTATTCTGATGGTACGTTGGCTCAGGATGAAGCGGCCAGCGGAGAATGGAACAATTATTACCGATATGCCACACCCATTTATTCGAACGGACAAACATTTCTGTTTTTTCATAACGATCAAACAAATTACTGGTTTATTACCCATGTTTATGAAGATGGTACCTTGCATGATGTGTGTGATGGCCATTGGGCTGATAACTGGGAGCACCTCACATCAGTGGAAACCAGTGGTAATTCTTACCTGTTCGGGATGGATGATTTGAGTGGTGATTGGTTTCTTCAGCATATGGATCATTCCGGACATCTTAACGAAGAAACCGACTGGGGTACCTGGATTAGTTCATATAAAATTACGGTTGGTTATTCTTTGCTTGGTCAGGCTTACCTGTTTGGAACCAAAGGAAATTACGTTTATAACCAGCATTATTTTATTCAGAAAATTACCCCGCAAGGCGCAATGGGGATAGAAACAGACAATGGAGAGATTGAAGAACCTGATTTTGCGGTTCCGTTTAAGATTTATGAAAAACCAGATAGTTTCAGGTACACAATAGGTTGGAACATGAGGCAAACAAATGGAAATCCCACTAGCTGGTCGGCACGGCATGATGGCGCCTGGGGTGGTTATTTCAAAATGGGTGGCGGTGCTGCACTTGCCAATATTGATGGTGATCCGGGGCAGATGCAGGATGCAGTGATGATGGGAATTGAAGACCGGCACGGAGCCGACCGTTTTTATTACAAAATTGCCTGGAATCTCGATATATTTGGAAATCCACAGTCGATGTCGCCGACACTGTATGGTCCAACCATTGGTGAATTGCAGGCTGGAGCGGGGGCTGACATCTGTGACATAGATTCCAATGGTGACCTTGATTTGATATTTATGGTAGTTGATGATCCCGCAGGGCCTAATGCTTTCTGGTATTATATCGGTTATAATATGAATGAGCAAGGTATTCCAACTTCCTGGGGTCCCAAAAGGCAGGTTTCAGGATGGGGTGATCTTGACCAGGGTGGTGGCGCGGCAATCGGTTTAATTGACAACAACCTTCGTCCTGACATTGTTTTAATAGGGATCGACAATCCCTGGCAAGACAATAATATATGGATGGTTGTTGGCAGAAACCTTGATTGGTCTGGGTTGGCACAATCCTGGACACAAAAAATAATCCTTCCGTGTGATATTGGTTGGAGTTCTGCAGGCGGAGGCGCTGCTCTTGCCGATATTAACAATAACGGACACATAGACGTGATAATAATGAATATTGATAACCCACACGGGCCGAATAATTTAATGAGTTGGGTTGGTTGGGATATCGATATCGATGGAAATGTGGCAAGCTGGTCAGCCATTGGTTCGCCCCCTTCACCTGGAAATATTACTTCAGGTGGCGGAGCAGCTATTGGCGATATCGACCTAAACGGGACCCCCGACCTTTTCCTCATGACCATTGATAATCCTTACGGAAATGATTGATTCTTGAAAGATTATTCAAAAAATCTAAGATAAAAATGGAAATACAATTACAGGTTTTTGAGACGGTTTTTTCGTTTATCATGGTGGTGATGCTTGGCCTAACACTAAAACGGTTTTCAGTAATTAAAACTGATGACGTTAAAATGCTTTCCAATTTGCTGACGAAAGCGGTGCTGCCTGCGGTCATTTTTCTTCAGTTATCAGGAAACCCAATTAAAAGCAGCCAGGTATTGATGGTGATTTCAGTATTTATAGCGGGACTACTTTCGATGCTATTGGCCTGGATTGCCGGAAAGGTGATGAGGCTGACTAACGAAAAGACTGGCGCTTTAATGCTGACCTCGTCGTTTGGTGCATCGGCATTAATCGGTTATCCGTTCATTTCTTTTTCGTTTCCCGATAATGCGGAAGCCATGGCTGATGCGGTATTTTTAAGCGAGTTGGGAGTGGGGTTACCTCTGTTTTTATTGGGACCGGCTGTTGCAATGTATTTTGGTTCAAAGCCTAAAAACTCTGATACAACAAGGAACTTTTCCTTTTCATACTTTTCTTCCCCCATTTTCATTTCTGTTGTTTTGGGAATCACTGTTTCGTTTATTCCCTTCAACCGGGGAAATAGCTTTATTGCCCCGTTTTTTGACGCTTTGAAAATGATCAATGGAACGCTGGCTACCCTGGCGTGTCTGATTTTAGCATTACAGCTTAAAAAGGTAAATTTAAAAGGGCTAATTCCGATGCTCATTGTTTCAGCGTTCATACAAATGTGGTTTCAGCCATTTGTTGCAAAAACTGAAGCTTCACTTTTTCATCTTTCTGCTTTGCAAACACAGGTTTTGGTCATGATCAGCGCAATGCCATCGGCAGTGTTGGGGCCAGTATTTGCAAGTCACTACGATTGCGCCCCCGAAACTGCCACAGCGTTGGTGATGGCTCATATTCTCCTTAGTATTGCGATGATACCTGCAGTTGTTTATTTCATGGGATAAAAAAATTACAACCTGAATATGATTTGGAAATTATTTGCAAATACAAAAAAACGACAAACTGATATGAAAAATAAGATACACCTTTACAATGAAGTAACCATCCGCTCCTCATTTCTGGTTATCTTTTTATTAATCAGTTGTTTAATGTTGGGTCAACGTAACGACTCTTCACTTTACATCCCTCAGATCAGCATGACAGCCGATCCCGGATTTGGCCCTTACATTGTCGGTACACACCAGTTAAACACCATCGAAGTTACAGACCTGCCACAAAACACTTCAAAAGTAAAGTTCCGTTTTCTTGATGTATATGGTCATCAGGTAGGGGTTCCAAAAATAAGTACCGGGACAAATATGACGAGTGCAGTATGGCAGAATTGGCTCGACGAACTTAATTTACCATTATCACCAAAGGTACACGTTGAAATCACTTACCAGAATGACAGCATCGCTGATTATTATGTGGCATTTAAGGTTTATCCAGATACTGTTTCACTCAGGGCAACAAAAGGATGGGGGCCTTTTATTACCAACAACTACACTCTCGTAAACGGATGGACAAACGTACCAGATGAATACAATACTTTTTCCATTTCGAATCTGCCTCCCAGAACAAAAAAAGTTCATTTTAACATTCTTGATGCTGATTCTGCAATAATTGCTTTTCATAATGTAGCTGCTCCGACAGGCCAGTTCCTGGATTCTGCTTCTTATTCAAACGTTAAGGTGAGTGGTTTACCGCTGGATACTCAAACCCTGCAGGTTATTGTTCATTGCAGCGGCGGTCCTGATCAAGGATTGATCTATCATAAACCGCTTTCGGTTATGATGCAAAAACCAAAGTTAATTACCAAATCCGGCGGAACTACTTTAAATGATTCCATCGGAACAGTAATTCAAAACCCGGTGAACGGGCAGGCGCTGTATATTGATAGTGTAAAATACGCCTCTATTACCAATGGCCCCGGGGTTAAAATGACAGAATCACCTTATCATTACCGGGGGCCTTTAAGTTTGGATATTTTACATGGCTCCTTCACCATTGAGGGCTGGATTTTTATTGATGGAGTGCGACTTGCTGCCCACGAAAATCATTGTATGTCGTTTATGCGGGTGGATTCGCTGTTTGATCTTTCATTTTTTAATGACGAAGGCATATCTGCAGCCTTTAGGCTTTCTTCGCTGATTGCCGGCGATCCCCTTGAACTTACCTATATGGATGTTGGAGATCAGGTTTTCAATCATAAAGGATGGCATCATTTTGCACTCTCAGTTGGCGATCCTTTGCAGCTTTTTCTTTTTTATTTTGATGGAGTATTATTGGGCGCCTACTCAAATGGGGCAAATTACAACTACATCTTAAATAATTACAACATAAACAACAATCTGAAAACCAAACCACTTATTCTTGGTGGATGCAATGGCCGTGATAAGACCAAAACCCCCGATTTTTCCTTCATTACCGGGTTGGATGAAATAAGGATTTGGAGTCACTACCGCACTTCGCAGCAAATTGCGCAAAACCGAAACAAAAGCATCCTTCAGGATGTCCAGTTGGCTGGTTATTGGGATTTCGATGATCTGAGAAATCATCTCAGTTACATTTCCGATGTGAGTTTTAATAATAACATGGGAACTCTGTATAACGGACCCTTGTTTATCCCTGAAAACCCTGAGTTATTCACGGTTTTAGATACCCTTACCTTGAAAACAAGCAATCAGCAAACCGATTCAATACGCTTTTCATTTCTTGATGAAAACAATTCGGAAATCGCGGCCACCAAAATAAAGGCTTCAAATGATCAGGCAACATGGATTTACGAAATTTCGTCGTTGCCCCATTCGGTTAACCGGCTCAGGATAAACGAAATATGCCCCTCAATGCCTGCTGGTGGATTTGAAACCTTTTACAATGTAAAAATACATCCCTCTCCGCCAATAGCAACACCCATGTGCAACTGGGGTACCTATTACCAGAGCGATACCCACTTGGGAAACATCAGCAATTCGATTGTTGTAAACGGTTTCCCTGAAAACACAACCAAAGTCGAACTTGGCCTGCAGCAGGGAAATAACACCTTTAATGCAGATACCTACACTATGAACAGTGTGCCTTATCAGTATTCACTTACGCTGAACGGTACTGATAATTACATCAAAACCTCCACCATGATTTCATCACCATCAACTTACGAGATTTCACTCTGGTTTAAAACCACAACAACCAATGGTGGGATGTTGATTGGGCTTTGTGATAATCCTGAAGGAATTCCCTACAGCACGCTCGACCGCAAACTTGTAATGCGAAAGAATGGTTCTCTGTATTACAGTTTTGAAACCTACAGTGGCCCAACCGATACACTGTTTGGTTCAAACAAATACAATGATGGAATGTGGCATTGTGCTACTGTGAGTATGAATAACCCCGGAGGCTCATCGTTGTCAGTGGATGGCTGCCAGGTAGATAACACCGGTAGTTTCGGATCAGTTCCGTATCAGGGATGGTGGGTCATTGGCCGTCATCATCAGGGAATTGTTGACAATGATTATGCGGAGTTTTTTCAGGGTTCACTTGCTTACATCAATATCTGGACATCAAGTGATGTGAAAGACGCCCAGATGGATCCATCCCTTTTAAATGGCGCCCGACGGGGAAACCTTTTGTATAAGCTGGATGAAGGAGGGGGAACAATAGTACATGATACACAGGGAAACAACTATGCTACGCTGATGGGTTCAGCACCAAACTGGACGAAGATGGAAGATATTTCAGCAGTTACCTGGCAACACAATATGCTGGACAAGCCTGCCGGTCAATATACTTTTTACGCAAAGGTTTACTATGCAGGCGGAGGCGAATCCGGGGTTTATTATCCACTTGGTATTTACAATATTCTTGATCCATTGCCGGGACATAGCTTTTCGTATTACCTGCTCGATGGCATCGGTTATTTTAATGAAGGTGTTACTTTGATTAATACATTGTATTTCTCAACGGACTACACCGGACATGGAAATTCAGGCTGGACCAACAACCTGTTAAAATACCTGTTCCTTTCACCTGACCACCTGGTAATCGACCAGGGTTATATTACCTGGACAACGACTGCCTACGATTTAAGCATAACGATGGATATGGGGGATGCACCCAAGGGTAGCTACATCGATTTTCAGATTGGATACCAAACCAGTAGCCAAACAATTATTGTTAAGGATTTTCAGTTGCCCATACTGATACGTCCTATGCTTGCACCTATTATCACTGGTGATTTCGGGCCTTTTATGCAAGCAGTTGCACCCGGTACGATGAAAAAACCAAATACTTTCGAAATTGTCACGGGAGAGTACAATGATCTTACAAAAATGACCGCTGATTTTTATGACCCAAGTGGTAACAAAATCGCAACAGCAGAGGGAGTAAAAATAAACAACACTTCATGGAAAATAACTCAGGAAATGTCGGTACTGGCTCCACCTGTCACCACCATGAAAATATCGTACTTTTTAGGTGCAAACCATTTCCTGGCGCTGACTGCGGGACCTTATAAAATTCCAATCAACAAAACGCGCCCGGAGTGGTTCGATTTTCTTCCCGACACCGCTTTTCATAACATTAAGGAGTACGCTGACAGTGTAACATTTCAGATTTCGACACCTTTTGAGCATAACAGTATTATCAACAATTCAACGGATGTTGATATTCCTGATTGGGTTCCGTTATTAGGCGGGACATCGGCCAGCCTTGCCATGCCCACGGCAAACGCTTACCTGAAATATCTTAAACCTACTTCAAAATTGGTATTGGATGAACCTCCTGATTTCTTTCAGAAATATTTTAACCTTGGAGCAGGAAATCCTGAATCACTCTCATTATCATTCAACTACTCCCAAAACAACAGATACGAACTTGACGAGCACGACAACCTGATAGCCACTCAGAATTTTTCAGCCGGAGGTAGTGTGTACACCGAAATGGAAAAATTTGAAAGTATTGTTACAAAAATCAAGGACCTGATAAAGTTTGTTCAGGGAGCTGACCCTGAAGGGGCAATCATTAAACCTACTTTCAGCATTGGTTACGAAGGCGACTTTCAGTATTCTTCGCGACTGAGGTTGAAAGTGGATTCATTAACGGGCCAGTGGGGTTCGTTTGGAAACCTTGATGTTGATGCAAATCCGGATCACATCAATGCCTATAATAACAGTTCATCCTACCATTTTTATTCTGGTGCGTTTGGGATTGATTTCAGTATAGGAATGGATGTTTTTGAAGGACTCGCAGGCGGGTATTTTGGTTTCGATAACCGGATTGTGCTGGGATACGGACATTCCTACAAAACCATCCCCGCATATAACGAGAAATTATTAAAATCCCTTACATTTCAGGGCTATGCCTTGTTTTATGTTGATCTTCTGTGGGGATGGTATGAACATACTTTATGGGGTCCGAAAATGATTTACACGGCTGATATCTGGAATGACAACATGGATGATCTTTTTCCGGAGGCTGGAAAATCTTACGAAGCAAATGGCCAGATTCCCGGCCTGATCACCAAATCGAAGATGGTGAAAAGCTTAAAACCGGTGGGTGCTTATTCGTGCATGTCAAAGCCAAGGCCTCAGCAAATGCTTGTCCGGTCAAATGATGAGCTACTTTTCAATTGGTTGGAAAGAGGTGATAATTTTGGCGAAAGAAAACTTCGAAGCATTTCTCTTGACCTTTCAAGTCATAAATTTTTTAGCAAAAAAACCATACAGACCAATCAATATGCCCTGAATAACCCGGCATCAGGGAAAAGCAGTAATGGTATGACCCTCCGGTCTTGGGCGCAATCGCGACATTCAAGCGAATCCTTTGCAATAAATAGCAATGAAAACATCCTGGATGAATTTTTCCGGTCGCAGGATATTTATTTTTCGGTTTACGATAATCAGAACGACTGTACCATTCAGACGGAAATGCTTGATGATCTGAAAATATCTCTGAACGATGGCCGGGCAGAGGCATTGCCTCAAATAGTCATGCTTTCGGCAACAAGTGCCATGATTACGTGGCAGGTTGTTGACCCTGATATCCCTCAGGCTGATATCTGGTATGTTTTTCTTGATTACGATGGAACACAATGGATACAATCGGAAATGGGAATTGCCGTAGCAGAGCAGGATATTGAAACCCAGGTTGAATTAGCCTCGCCTGAGGAAGGCAAAGCAGTTTTAGTGTGGTTGAATACCACCCGGGATGAAATACCTGAAAGCATCGTAAAATCAGCTTTTTTTAACGGTTCGCAATGGTCGCAACCTGTGGTGGTCTCTGCCCTGGAAGACATTCACTGCAATTACATCGACATGGAACTTCAGGATGAAACCGGAGCCCTGGTTTATACTGTTTTTATTGATGATACTGTAAATGGCTACCACGAAAAGCTTAAAGTTTTGCCCTGGTCAGCTAATCAATTTAATACTGATGATTTGGTTGAACTTTATGTGGATTCGGTAAACCATATTCAACTTCCCTGCATGGCATTAAATGAAAATAAGGATGTTGCCATTGCTTTCAAAACTGAGAGGCTGACGAAAAAGCATGAAAACAGAAAAATCAGCCAGGTTGATATATTACGGGGAAGTACGAATAATTTGAAAGAAACCTGGTCGTACTTGCCTGCCCATCCATTTGTTTGTGATACACTGATGCAGGTATCGGAGTTATCACTTGCTTTTGCAGGAGGTGATACCCTGGTGATGGTGACCCAGGAATATCCGATGCAGGCTACCAATGCATCATTTGAACCCCGCAATGGGATTCTGTTTGGAGATCCTTACATGAACCAGGTTTTCAGGAGTTTTAGTGTTGATGAGGCGGGTGTAATTACTGATATTGACGAAAATCAGTACGCTCTCGGTGTAGAAGAACATCCGGTAGTAGCTGATGAAATCGGCCAGGTATTGTGCTACCCAAATCCATGTTCCGAGCAAACCAATGTGCGATTCCAAATTGTCACTGGTACTTTATTAGTAGCAGATATTTCGGACATAAGCGGAAAACTCTCTGAAAACCTTCTTAACCAATCTCTTGCTCCGGGGATGTATGATTTGGAAATAAACACTTTACATCTGGAGCCGGGAAATTATATCATCAGCCTTAAAACAAAGGAATCAAAACAAACCATAAAATTAACGGTGTACAAGTAAAAATGAAACCATTTCTGAAATGAGTAATTACTTTTTTAAAATAATTCATCATGAAAAACAAGACATTAAAGTTCTCGGTTGCAGTTTCTGTCCTTTTGATTGCAGGGATACTCAGCCTGAATACAAAAAGGCAGGCTACACTTTCTTCAGATTTAATTTCAGATAAAGAAGAGGAATACATGGAAGAATTTCGTGAAGGTTCTTTTGCCTTTTACAACCTGGAGCACGAATTTAATAAAACCCAAAATCCTCAAACCGGCAGAATACCGATTGGCATCAAGGCAAGACAGCAGGCTTTTGCCCGGAAATTGCCCGTTAATGCCTCGAAAGACCAGAGTTGGACCTGGCGGGGACCCGATAACATTGGAGGAAGAATGTTGTGCGTTGCAGTGGATTCACAGGATGAAAACCACCTGTTGGCAGGTAGCGCTTCGGGTGGGATGTGGCAATCGCTGGATGCGGGGCAAACGTGGGCAAAAGTAACTGCGCCGGATGCCGAGCAAAGCGCTACCTGCATTGTTCAGGACCCGC
>CALFEP010000199.1 GCA_937950125.1 uncultured Bacteroidota bacterium | reverse complement strand
TTTGATGAGTTCTTCTTTTGATATTTCCTGGTAATTCATTTTGTAAGGGTTTGAGGTTTTTTTTGAATGAATGGTTTGATGTCAGCGTTGTTTTTTCAAGAAATCAAAAGTAAAAATATCCGGTTGGACAGTACAAGATGTGCAATTTTTTTTGGAACAGACATATTCTGTATTCACAATGGGTTGCAAAGTGCCAGGGGCAAATTGCACAAAAAAGGCCACCCCGATTTCGAGGCAGCCTTTTCATTTTTAGCATTTAGTTTTTAAACAGCTTTTTGTAAACTGATGATTCTGAACCTGTAAACCGCAGTTGGTAAACACCTTTGCTTAATCCTTCAATGTCGATGGTTAAATGGTCAACATTGCTGGTTTGGATGGTTTTAATCAGATTTCCGCCAGAAGCGTAAAATTCGATGGACGAAAATTGGGTAATTCCTGAAATAGTAACCATTCCGGTTGCCGGATTTGGGAAAATCTGAATGTTTGCAGCGGATGTTTCGTCAATGCCAACATTTGATACTTTCAGGCTTGAAATCGCCGATAAGCCTTCATTCTGGAAAAATTGTTGCTGTGGCAACTGAGGATCATAAATTACCACAACATCCATTACCTCCAAACTTTTGTGCCTGTATAACTTGTATTGCATCAGGTTTCCTTCTTCGAACCCGGTTTTGCTATTTCCCGGGCCATCGTTTGCGTAGGCCGTGATTACCTGGTTTTTGTCAGAAACTTCGAGGGCTAAAACACCAAAGCAGTTCCCGCTTTCATCAAAAACACCCAGGACGTCACCATTTTGCACTCCTTCCATCCCACTGGAAATGATTGCAATCTGGTGGGATGACGCTGTCATGCTGACCTCATTCCAGGGGTGGTTGGGAAACTGATGCGACGGAAATTCAAATTGCAGCGATTCCTCAGCATTGTCCGGGTAAACAATTTGTCCGGCAGTGTTCATACAAACATAATAGGCGCGACCGGGGTGCAAATTGCCAAGGGTGTTGATTTCAAATTCAGGCCAGTAAACCCCCAATCCTGTCACATCTTTCAATACTTTTACATTGGTTCCTGAAAATAAAGATGTTACCTCTGCCGGAATGTTGCAAATTACAGGAATCAGGTTCCAACCCGGGGAAAGATCGATGGTTTTATTCATTTCCTCGTATCCCGTTACGGTTAAAACAGCCTGATTGCTCATTTTGACTTTGTAAGCCGACTGGCTGATCCAATCACCAATTGTATTAACCGGAAAAGCCGGGTAATAGACTCCTGTCATGGTTTGAGCAATGATAAATGCATTGTTGACCGGATTAAAAACATTTTTAACATCGTTGTTTGAAGGCATGATATAGCTTGAAAGGCCGTTCCAGCCTTCAGATAAGCTTATTTGGTGAGTTTTGAGCGAAGATTGCATCACCCGTGCCAGCAGCCTAAGGTAGGCAGCCTGGCAATAAATGGCTGGCTCGGTTATTTCCCAGCTATTTTGTGGCCATCCGGTATTCCAGTCTTTATAGCTTTTCTGTGCCGGTTGTCCTGCCGGAGGAACGATGCTGCCCACCGAAAAATCTTTATTTGCGCCACCGGTTAAAAATCCGGGCGCAGGTCCGTAGAGCGAGGTTAGGGCGTTGTCGTAAACGGTTCCATCGTTAAACCAGGTGTGATAAATTTCATTGGCCGACCGGTCGGCGCCAAAATTGTACATATTGCTCAAATAAACCATCCCCTGCGGATTCACACCATGAAAATAGTGGAGCAATTCGGTGGCTTTCTTTCGTAGTGAATTCACGTTTGAAATGCCGAGATCTGCCAATCGGTTATTTAAGTTCCCATAGCAGGCTTTGGTGGTGTTGCTTCCCCAGTGATACGACCAGTCGGGCATGAATGCCCGGTAAAGGTCGTTTGTGCTCCAGCCATAAAATCCGTTCCAGTTGTTGTTGGCTTCTGCCGAGGCTTTAGTCTTAATGTTGTTAACAACGGTTGCATTGGCGCCAGGCAATGTTGTGTACCGCAACAATGCATCCTGAACAGGCATTGTGTAAGGTCCCCAGAAATTGTCAACCCAGGGTTTTGACTGTGTGTAGTTGTTGATTACGAAGGTATTGTAAATGCTGTTTCCCGTAAATTCGAACAGGTAAACTGCAGCTGAGATCATCATGTCTTTTTGTTCCTGAGCTGATTTGTCGGCGTCACCTGAAACGATTTCCCCGTTGTCGCAATTGGTTTCAAAAGTGTTATTGGTGTAATGCGGCAAAGTAAAAAGAAATGTTGATTCGGCAATTTCGGAAAGATCAGCTGAGAAGTAACCAAATTCAGGAAAATTGCTAAAAACAATGCCTGCATGTGCGAAAACTGAGGCCACAGTGGCTGAGGCTGAGGTGCAGGTTGGTCCGTAAAACCGTTGATTCGTGTTTGCACTGGGTGGTGAACTGATGTTTTGGGAGTAATTCTGACTTCCCATTTTGATTTGAACACTTCCGTCAGGATTTGTCATCTTCATCAGCCAGTCGAGTTCCCACTTTATTTCATCAATCAGATCGGGTATTCCATTGTCACTTTCAGGAATATTCCAGTCATCTCCAAAAACATCCGGGCTTTCTTCCCAGGCATACAGCAGGTCGTGAAGGGTTGTGTAAGTAAAAGTTACGTATTTATTGTAATCACCGGCATCGAACCATCCACCCGAGAGGTTTCTTTCCAATGAGGCATTGTATCTGTCGTGAATATATCTGCAATTGGCATCCTGCAGCGGGTTAAGAAAACTGGTGGCATCTGACCACTGAGCGCCTGCATGCGCCGGCAGTTTGGGCGTATTGCAGCGGTTGTAATAAAAGGCTCGTCCGGCTGTTTTCAGTACATCTCCATAAGGAAAATGATTTATCGCAAACACTGCCGACCTTTCATTGTTTACCGGATCGTAAACATAATAACTCCCCGGGGTTTCAAAAGCCGTGAAATCGTACCACCAGCCTTTGTCGCCCGACTGGCCGTGCGTATTTCCTGAATTCCACTGCGAAATATTGGCTGTGAAAACCACAAGATTATTGCTTGCATCGCGCAATTGAATGGAGGTAGGAGGGGTGTAACTTAAGGCAGCGTTGTAACCTGTAACCGGATTGCTCAATACTGCTACTTTATCCGCATTTACATGATATCCAAACTGATCGGTATGAATAAATTGGCTGACTTGTGCGGCTGCAACAACTACCATCAGCGAAAATGATAAGAGCAAAACAATACTTTTAAACACACTTTTTATCAAAAGATTCATAAGTAAAAGAATTTGTAATTGAACATTTTTTTACTTGCAATAGAATTTCCTGCAGTAAAACTAAGCTAAAAAAGCATTGAACGTGAAATATTTATGTGACTTTTCAATCACACTGATGTGGTTGTTCGAAAAACTTCGAAACCAGAAAACATACCGGTTGAAAATGATATCAAAAAAAAACTCCCGGGAATTCATATTTACCGGGAGTTTTCTTTTTTTAATCTCAAAAAATTAATTAATAATCAGTTTTTTGTAAACTGATGATTCTGAGCCTGTAAACCGAAGTTGGTAAACTCCTTTGCTTAAGCCTTCAATGTCGATGGTTAAATGGTCAACATTGGCGGTTTGGATGGTTTTAACCAGGTTTCCGCCTGATGAATAAAACCCGATGGTTGAAAAATTTATGATTCCTGAAATGGTTACCTTTTCGGTTGCCGGATTCGGGAAAATCTGAATGAGTGAAGCGGATGTTTCGGCAATGCCTACATTTGAAACTTTAAGGCTTGAAATGGCCGATAATCCTTCGTTCAGGAAGTTTTGCTGCTGTGGAAGCCTGGAATCGAATTTTACAGCAACATCCAACACTTCACCGGTTTTGTGCCTGAAAAGTTTAAACCACATCAGCCCGCCATCGGTAAAACCATTTTTTCCGCTTGACAGGCCATCGTTTGCGTAGGCTGTAATTACCTGGTTTTTGTCTGAAACTTCGAGGGCTGAAACACCAAAGCAATTTCCGCTTTCATCGAAAACACCCAGGACATCGCCAGTCTGAATACCCGTCATCCCTTCGGCAACGATTGCAATCTGGTGCGATGATGGGGTGACAATCACTTCATTCCACGGATGATCGGGGAACTTAGGTGATGTAATTACAGTAGGTTCAGCGTTTTTGATGTTGGCTGGAAATGTTACCGAACCAATGGAATTCATATTTGCATAATAAGCCTCCCCGGGATTCAGGTAGCCAAGTGTGTTGATTCCGTATTCGGGCCAGTAAATGCCAAAACCGGCCACATCTTTCAGTATTTTCAGATTTGCTCCTGCAAAAAGAATCATGGCATCAATCTGCGAATTGTAAATAACGGGTACCAGGTTCCAACCTGTTGACAAAGCATACGTTTTGTTGGTTTCTTCATTTCCAATTACAGGTAAAACCGCCTGGTTGCTCATTTTTACCTTGTATGCCGACTGGCTGAGCCAATCGCCAATGGTGTTCACCGGGCCGGCAGGATAATACATAGCCGTCATGGTTTGCGCAATAACGAAAGAAGAACTGACAGGTGAAAATACATCCACAATATCATTATTTGCAGGCATAATATAGCTTGATAGCCCTGTCCAGCCGGTACTTAACATGATATTGTGGGTTGGATACGATTCCTGTGTAACGGTAACAGTTACTACCGGAACGCCGCCGGTTGCTGTAACCACAATACTTCCCTGGCGTGAACTTCCGGTAGCATTTTCGCCATAAGTTACTGTCAGCGTTTGGTTTCCGGTTCCCGACATGGGTGCGACAGTTAGCCAGGGCACGCTCTCGCTGACATTCCAACCTGTGTTCGAAGTCAGGCCGAAGGTTGTGGTTCCGGCTTCAGGACCAACATCCTGGTTGGTTGGCCACACAGTTAATGAGGCTGAGGTTCCGGCCTGGTTTACTGTTACCACAACATTGGGAAGTCCGGTTGACGAAACTGTAATCTGTCCCGAGCGCGGGGAAACCGAGGTGTTTTGATCGTAAGTAACTGTAATTGTTCCATTACCGGTAGCCCCGGCTGGTGAAATGGTAAACCAGGAAGTTGATTCGCTGGCCGTCCACAAGGTGTTGCTGGTAACATTAAAAGTAGTTGCTCCTGCAGCAGCCGTTACGTTTTGAGATGAAGGTGTCACCGATAAGGTTGCACCAGCCTGATTGATGGTTACAACAACATCGGGCACATCGGGGGCTGAAATGGTTATTATTCCTGAACGGGCTGCTAATGAGCTGTTTCGGGTATAGTTAACCGTTATGGTTGCATTGTTGCTGCCCGACATGGGTGTTACCTGAACCCATGACAAGCTTTCGGTTATCGTCCAGTCCAGGTTTGAGGTGATGTTAAATGTGGTTGATCCTGCCGGGGGCGTGACATTCAGCACCAAAGGTGAAGCGGAGAGTTGGGGTTCAAACCAGTCAACGCGGCTGAATGGGTCGATTTCGTATGCCGAACCAGCGAAACCACCTGTATAATCAATAAAAGTTATGTGTCCCTGGTTTACCCATTTGGTAACATTGCTGGCGCCCGACCAGGTGTTAGCGGGGAATTTGGCGCCCGTACATTCAAGTTCCTGATCGTTGTTAATCATCAACAAAGTTTGCCCTGAACCGCCATTCCGGAAGGTGCAATGGTTGAAGGCATTTGCCACATCAACCAAAGCTCCGCTGGCCACGTTAATGCCATTTGTACCCATGTATTCAAAAATTGTTGAGTCGGCACTAATGCTGCCTCCGGAATTAACGTTGAAGGTGTAATAACCCGTTGAAACCCTTGTAACCAGTGTTTCAAATCCTGCATCTCCACTCGAAACGAAAGAACCTCCAGAATTTATGCTTAATTCACTATTTAGTTTTAGTTGTGAATTTCCCCAAATCTTTAGTGTTGAGCCAGATCCGATATTAACGTTACCAAGGCAGGTTAATACATAACCATAAGCACCGCTATACAACTCTCCGGAATTGATTTCGAGGTTCCCATTAACATTGACATTGCCGTTCATTATGACTATATTTCCCCGGGTACCTGGCTCAAATTTACCGTCCCTGTTCATCGAATTTACAACAGGATCATCTTTTGTTGCAGATTTATTGATGACAAGGTTATTCAGGCTGCTGCCGGCATTTGTGGCAAGGCTAACGGTGTTACCACCATACATTTCCACCGTTCCGCCGGAAGGTGTAAAACCCGGATTGGATACCACAAAGTAACCTGGCGTTCGGATAGTTCCATTAGTAATATCTTCAACAAAAGTAAAATATGGACTATTGTAAACGTAAATTCCAGCATTTTTGAAATCTAATGTGCCACCACTCATGGTAATATGTGTATTTCCATCAATACTCCACCAACTATCGGATGATCCGCCATATACATTCATGTTGCCGCCATTTCCAATGATAATGTTTCCGTTAACATCAACAAACTGGCTGCCATCCTGGTATAGATCCATCGTTCCGGAATAAATTGCAAAAGTTCCATACAATCCATTGTCAGCAAGGTCGTAGGCAGTAAAGTTGCCGGGTGAAATCCAAAGTCCACCGTCCACCCAATCGTAAATCTGGCAGGTAATGGTTGAATAGGAGGTATTGTAGAGTAATCCGAAAGGTTTGTTCATTTCGAGGATGTAAAAATCTTCGGTGGTACACCACTGATCGGTACTTCCGTTGAAAATAACTTTTCCAGTGGTTTCAGCAAATGCTGATGTTCCAACGTTGTTGTTCCAGTTACCGCCAATAGTGATGGTTTTATTTGAAGAATTAAGAATCCCCGCATTTATGGACAGGTTACCCTTTATTGTCAGATTATCATAGACCTGGAAAGAAGAACCCGGCTTATTTAAGGTCATGAAATATAAATAGTTGTCGCCAATGACCTGCACATAATTTCCTGTGCTTGCATTGATAAATTCAACTACAGTACCACCAGTAGGTTGAAAAGTTCCAGCAACTGTTGCGGCAAAACTTCTTCCAAATCTGAAGGTTCCTCCAACAATCTGGTCGATAAATGTTGGCGCCAGGGCCACGCTTCGGTTTGGAAACTCGACAATACCGCCCGATAACATTAAAGTCCCCGCTAATGAAGCAATTGCACCATTGTAGTTATTAATAAAAGTACATGCACCTACGTTCAGAGTTCCGGTTGCGGGGAAAATCAGGTCACCATTTACAGTAGCAGTTGATCCGGATTCCAGGCTAAGTTCACCATTCAAAGTAAGGTTACCACTGTTAATAAAGTCTGCCATTATAAAACTGAGCGTTGATCCGCTTTCAATTATTGAATTACCTGCAACAATCAAATCCGGAGCTGTGCCAGCGAGTGTCCAGGTGCTTCCACTTTGAGCGGTGAAATTTCCTGACACCCTGATAGGATATTGTGCCTTACCATTACCTCCATCACTGATTTTTGAATATGGAGTTGCTACTAAATTTCCAAACTCGGCATCACTGTCATTTGGGAAAAAAAGGTTGTAGGTATATGCTGTATTACCAGTTCCGAGCATTGCATTGGTACCTTCATTAAAGCGCCATTCATGTGAATGAAAGGTTCCGGCTGTAACATTATCATTCGACCCGTTATTCCAGTTGATGGTATAGGATGTCAAATCATTTGCTACATTATTCATGGTTAATGTGCCGTAAATATCGGTTGTTCCGGTTACCTCGCAGGAAAAAGAACCAAGATTGAATGTTCCGGCTGCAATGTTAAGGTTGCCGGTTATCGTTAAATCAGAATTTAGCGTAATTGTATTCGATTTTCCTCCATCAGAAATCAATATTCCTGACCTTTCATCGTATTCTGGTTCGCCGGATGGTTCAATACCAGCGTCTTTTGCTGATTTGTTGATTTTTACATTGCTAAGTGTGCTGCCATTGGCTTGGAATAATCCGTAGTCACCGGAACCATAAAATTCAAATTCGCCGCCGACTGGGGTAAAATCGCTCCGGTAACTTGTCATTCCTTTCGACATGCGTATCACACCACCTATGATATTGTCGTTGAGAGCCAGAGCATTGTCATCAACCAATATCCCGTTATCCTTGAAATCGAGAACTCCTCCATACATCGTAATATCGGAATTTACGTTGTAGGGCCAGTAACTGTAACCGTTTCCGCCATACACATTCATGGTTCCATTCACAATAACAATTCTGCCACACAGGTCAACAAATTGAGCTGCATCCTGATGCAATTCCAATAATCCTCCAGCAGAAGTGAGGTAATATTTTCCAAAAAGTCCATTATCAAACAAGTCGTAGGCAATAAAGGTTCCTCCTTCTATTTCAAGTTCTCCACTATTCCAGTCGTAAATCTGGCAGGTGGTTGTAGTTCCGGTAGGGATATGTAAATCCATTAATGCCATGTTAAGCTCGAGTGCATAAAAGGTTTCGCCATAGCAATACTGATGGTCGTCGTTGTTAAATGTCACGGTTCCGGTACCTTCTGTAAAACCGCCTGTTCCAACATTGTTGGTCCAGTTGCCTTTCAGTTTTATGGAAGAGGGAGCAATCAACTGTCCATTTTGGATGGTCATATCTCCAAAAAGAACAAGATTACTGGTAGCTGATACTGCATTTGCTTTCCCATTTTCGAACGGGTTTCCCTTTCTGTCGAAAAGCTTTTCTTCACCAGGTTGTCCTGAATTGTCCAGGGAGGCAGTTTTGTTTATTAACAGATTGTACAAATTACTTCCCAGACCATGGCTGAGTTGGACGTCGTTGCTTCCGTAAAGTTCAATGGTTCCTCCGGAAGGTGTAAAATCGGCGCGGTCGCCGGTAAATGCACCGTTTGTTCGGATTGTACCTCCCGTAATGTTTTCGGTGAGTGTGTATGAATGATTGTAAAGAAATATTCCATTGTTTTTAAAATCGAGTACACCACCTGACATTTCTATCAGTGCATTGTCGAAGTATGGCCAGTAACTTTGACCGGATCCGCCTGTTACTGTCATGGTTCCTCCAAAAAGATGGATTTCACCCCGGAGATCAGTGTATTGCCCGACGTTTTGTGTCAAATTCAATGCTCCGCCGGGATTGCACCAATAAGTTCCAAAAAGTCCGCTGTCAACCAGATCGAGGGCGGTAAACGTTCCGGCAATCACGTCAATTCCGCCTGTGGTCCAGTCGTACTGATTGCAGATAACATTACTTGCAGCATTGTCAACTCGTAAGGCTGCCCCCATATTGGCCTCTATGATATTAAACGTTTCACTCGTTTTGATCACATTATGTCCTGATGAATTGAAAACCACCCGGCTTGTACCTTCGTTAAATGCTGATAAACCGGCGTTATTTGTCCAGTTTCCGCCAACATACATCGTTCTGTCTTGCAGGTTAAAGGTGCCGGATTCAATTACTACACTTCCATTTACATCGATGATGTTTGTCAAAGCATTATTAACGGTTGCCAAGCCTGATTGGCTGAAGGTCAAATTATTAAAATAGTCACCCACATTCATTTTCAGGCTCTGGTTCGATCCGTCTAAAACTATTTTTCCATCTGTGCAAAAAAATGATCCATTGCTGTTGACATCTCCTTTAACTATAATATCAAATGGGGAATCATCATAAAGAATAGCGCCAGGATGCGTGTACACGTAACCGTTAATTGTTAATGCAGTTGTTGATACCCAGCTGAAATGCGCCGAGGCACCATCTGATTTATAACAGCCAAGATTAAAAAATGAGCAATTGGAGGAATAGCTACGGATGTAGCGAGTTATATTACCCATAAACAAAACAGTACCTGCTGCCAGGTTAGCATTGGCGCCGACATTGAAATTCCAGTTACCATAAACCCTGAAGGCGGATGCCGCTGTGAATGCTGCCGTTGAACCTGAATTCCAGTAAACACTTCCTGTAACATTCAGGTTACCAGCGGCATTGTTCATCGAAAGGTTGCCATCAATTTCGAGATTACCATTGACAGTCAGTGTTTTTTCTGCAATAATCAAACCTGCACCGGATTGAATGGTCAGGTTATTGCAGGCATCATCGTAAATTGAAACGCTTGGCGGATGATAACCAGCCGAGGTCATCACCACATCTTCATCTGCGGTAGGTATATGCCCTAACGACCAATTGTTGGCATTATGCCAGTAATAATTAAAGGCACCTGTCCAATAATTGGGTACAGGTCCAACAACGTTTATGGTGTAATCCTCAACTTCTCCGAATTGTGTGGTTCCGCAAGGACTGACAGCTCCTGTGTAGGTTATCCTCACCCTGAGAATGCACTCACCGAGGCTAACCCCCGAAGGCACCGAAATGTTGGCAGTGTAAGGGCCATTTCCGGGAGTTCCAGAAACGGTTATGGTTTCATTTGCATCACTGAAATCGCCGTCACGGTTCCAGTCAACCCAAATACCGCATTGGTCAGCGGCATAGGGATGACCATTCGTTACAGTTATGGTTTCGGTTGCATTTGTTGGAAGGTCATTCACCAGATTGGTCATATTCTGGTAATTACCACAACCTGATGTGTTGTCGATTGACCCAAACTGCACCCTCGAAATATACTCGTCACAGCCGCCTGAAGCTGCGCAATTGTCGCCCATCGAGAAAGATGCAACCTGAGTTATCCAGGCTCCCCACCAATAAAAATTACCCAGGTATTCGTTGGTGTACCAGAATGTTTCATCATCGGAAGGGTCAACACTCATCATTGAATAATCGCCCCAGCGGGCGGTTCCGCCCTGAGCGTTTGCACCTGCAAAAATTATTTGCTCACCCATGGTCATTTCGCCAAGGGGGTCATTAGGGTTTCTTCCGGTGTAATGTATGGAAGGAAAGCGGGTTCCGCTCGATACACTGAAGCCCAGTGCTATATCGCCATCTCCGTTCTGAGCGATGCTTCCCATCCAATAATTGTCAGTAGTCCCGGGAGAGTATGTTCCTTGTTGATAGATGTACCAACTGCCGGTTGTTTTTCGCAGCTCGTACCAACGCATTCCGGCCCGGTTAGCACCATCAACATCTACTGTGTGGCAGCAAACCATCGATTCATAAGCTCCAAAGTTCCTGTACTGCAATCGGTTCATCAGCGCTTTTTCCATCACGGCAAGCTTTTGTGTTGTTCCTGGTTGGGGAATAATACCCTGATTGTGTGTTCCAAACGCCGAACTAAAAGCAGCGGTATTTAAATTGGTTGTAAATGTGAGGGTTGAAAGCCAGGTAAAAGTCCAGTTTACATCGAATTCCCAAATTTTCAGCCGGTCAACGGGGTCGTTGCCCCAGGCATCATCGCTGAAATACACAAAATAATTAGGAGCACCAGTAGGCGCCCATTGCCCGTCGTTGTCAGAGGGTAACATCCCTACAAATCCGCTTCCGGGAAGCGAGGGAACTGCAAATTGAACCATCTGGGCAGGGCTTGTTCCCGCAATCATCTGGCTGCGGTTGAGTGCAGCAGCAGTAACCGTCCCGTTTCCGTGCTGAACCATCAGGTAATAACCATCGCGCCAGATGCCGAATTTTGGATAATCGGGATAATCATCAAACTCAAAAGCATAACGATAGTATGAACCCAGGGGATTGGCTGAGGTAGAAATTGCCACCAGAACCCAGTAAGTTCCACCAGTTACCTCGGTATCCACTGCAAACTGGCTTACCAACCATCTGTCGGCCTGTTGGTCGTACAAAACAATTGGGTCGCCATCATTTGTTCCGGTCCAGTCACCAATGAATCCATCCCAGATTGTTGAATTATCAGCTGGTCCAAACAAAGAATTGCCTTGTTTGTCAAAAATCTGGAAAATGGTATTGCACATCTGGAAATAGTGGTTTGGTCCAACGTCTCCATCAGTATCAGGCGGAGCAACATATTCAGCAGTTGAACCATTGTCGCTGTTACGCGTTCCCTCGAAGTTTACGATGGGCGCCGACATACCTTTCGATCCGTAGTATTTTTGCCAAACCGGGTCATCACCTTTTGGCAAAGCATTATCAGGATTAAGAAATACAGCATCTTCGAAAAGTTGCGGTACTTCATTTCCTTTTTTGTGCAAATGATGCCCTGAGGCACCTTTTGGGGGAATTGGGCCAATTTCTGTTAATGGCCTCGAAACGTCAAAATAGCCAGATACGCCCGGTTTGGGCTCGTAACGTTGGCCAATTTCCTGTGAATACAGGCTCCATGCAAAAAATAGCATGACAAAAACAATTGTAAATTTTACTTTCATAACAACAGGTTTTCATTTAACAATAAAAATTCAGACTATCATTTTAATTCTTTTCACAACAAAACCAATTTCGATCAATGCAATTTGATTCGATTTCATTTGGTAGATAAATGCACCATAAGGATAAAAATCAAACAATTGAATTACTGTAAAAAGGTGTTCTTAGGATATTATCAAAGCGGGTACAGTTTGCTAACCATTTAAAATTTCAAATAACGCTTTTATGTATTCAAAGGTAACAAACTGATTGAAATATGCAATCTTTTTACCCACAAATTAACTTTTTTTCTAAAGAAAATATTTGTGGTTTTCGCCTAAGCCATTAAAAATCACCGATTATATCGGAAAATTAGCTTCAGGCATAAGATTTCGCCACCATTTAGCAGCAAGAAAACAACTATCAAATTTCTTTGTAAAACCTGATATTCAGAAACCTCAGAAAGTCGCAAATTAAACCGTTTTATGCCAAAAGAATCTTCCTGGCAGCCTTCGAGCTTTTGGAATGCAGCAGGCAGGTTTCCAAAAACATTTTCTGGTAAAGCATTTGTTTGCTGACATTTGTCAAAACACCAATTTACTGGTTCATCACAACAACCAGTGGCAATGTTTTATAATCTCCATACGTGAATTGTAAAATACCCGGCATTCGCCACTGAAACACGAAAGCCTGTCTGTTACAGGCAGGCTATCGAGATGCTTAGGCAAGCTCATAATGGGTTTAGTGGCACTTTCACGAACAAAACCTTTTTATCTGATCTCATCCATTGATTGAAAACACTTTTTCTGTAAAAAGCGGTTATTCAACAGCATCTTTTACACACCTGAAGCCCACAGTTGCATTTCTGTTGAAGCCCGGCGAAACCAACAAAAGCATTTGCTGATGGGTAAGTGGCTGAGGACCTCCCTGAACATACCACCAGCTGCTTGTGGGTTTATAATAACTTCCACCTTTCATGATGGCAAAATAGTAGCTTCCGTTGTCGTAAACATCCTGCGTAAGCTGCCACACATTGCCCACCAGGTCTTTTACTCCAAAAGGGCTTTCGACAAGGTGAAACCTGTCAACCGGGGTCGGATTTCCGCTTGCGTTATTGCAAAGGGTTGAGTCGAATTCGTTTCCCCACGGCCATTTTCGCCCATCCGTCCCCTGTCCTGAATATTGCCACTCGGCTTCTGTGGGAAGACGTTTTCCAGCATAATTGCAAAAGGCGGTTGCATCTTCCTGACTCACCCAAACCACTGGGAAATTATGTTCTTGTGCAGCAAATGTCCCATTTGACCAGTGTTTCAGAAAATTTACCTGATCATTTGGCTCGTAGTGTGATTTTTTTAGAAATAACTGAAAATCCTGGTTTGTTACCGGGTATTCATCCATGAAAAAACGCTCAAGATAAACCATTTCGCCGGCTGAATTGGCAGGGTAGGGTATAAAAGGATCAGGATTTGATGCCTCAAAACTAAATGATCCGGCAGGAATTTCAACCATTCCGGCTGGCGCCGAAACAGCAGGCATTGTTTTTACGTTTTTCGATATCAGACGGGCAGCCGAAGGTTCTGATTCTAAAACTCTTTCATCCATCAATTGATCGTTTTCATCAAAAAGCTGCACCACAATCTTCCCTTCGTAACGCCCAAAAATGTCACCGATTTTCAATTCATGAATTCCTGCACGGAACTCAGCTGTTAAGCTCTGGTATGTTGGATTCCCTGCGGTTACTACGATTTTTTCACCCTTTTCAGCCGTTATTTTCAAAAGGTCAGTTTGCAAACTGGTTTCCAGCAACGCAGGCAGAATGGCAACTACATCCACATTCGATTCCTGCCTTGTTCCAATCCACGATTTGTCGAAAGCCGAAGTGTAAACGGCTATCCAGGTTTGGTTACCAATGGTATCGGGAATAATTTCATGGTGATGCCATAAACTCACAGCGTGGCAGCCTTCGGGAATTTCCTGTTTAAACAAAGCGCCATCAAACCCTTCGGGAATGAGGCTGTAAATTGTATAAACGGTTTTGTTGCCAGCAGGAAAGCTGTTCACCCAAATGCTGTCGGTTTTAGCGGGCAGGAGGGGAGTCCAGGAGTAGCTGTTGAATGCTTCTGAATTTTCCCTGAGAATTTTTACAATTTTACCCAGGTAAATAAATTCTTCTTCCATCCATGATGGTCGCCCGGGATAATAGGTGTTTAGTTCGATGCCGTATCCATTGAACAGCGAAATATTGGCTTCTCTGTGTATGCGACCCTGGCTGAGTTGGCAAACCCTGAAAATGGCAAAATCGGGTTTTATGAGTTTGTTCATGTTCAGGGGCGGCGGCATATAAATGGCATCGTGCACACGTCCGGCAATAATGCCTGGCATATCTTTGGGGATGGCCATGCCCTCGCTGTACATAATTACACCGCCTCGAACGCTGTCAGCGGCATGTTGCAATTCATAGCTCGAGCTGCCTTTGGTGTCAAGCACAACACCGTCGGCATTGGTAGCTTTTATAAGCCGGGCCATGCCTTTGTAAGGATTCTCTTCGCGGGTGCTCTGATCCCACGGATTGAAAGCAATGAAAAATTTCGTGCCTTCATCCTGACACATTGCGGCAAGTTCGCGCATTTTATTCAATCCCCCCGGCAAATCCTCATACAAATCCCACTGGTTGCGTTGGTCAACTCCAAGCCGAGGCCAGGTAGGCCAGATGCTGTAAACATCATATCCACCCATGTATTTTTTACCATTGTCCAAATAATTTCTAAGCTTGTATTTTTCTTCAAAAGCATCGTAGTACTCATGATCCCAGGCCATTTGAAGGGTCAAAAGGTATTCGCTTTTAATCCATTGCAGGTCAGGGCGCTCAAAAAGCCTATTGTCGAATAATTCCAGGTCATAGAGCCAGCGTTGCTGAAACACCTTGCGAAGTCCGTTTTGCCATTCACCTTCAAAAGTTTCCGCCCACATTGTCCAGGTGACCGATCCACCCGGAAAAACATCGGTTTTGCAACGATACCGTTTGGCATTGTCCCATTTGGTGCGGCGTGCAAGGGCATAAATCGAATTTCCGCCCTGGGTCATGAGAGACGAATAACCCAACTCCCAGGCATTGTCGGGCAAAATTATCCCGACCGGTCCAAGTCCGGGCCTGAAAATTTTTGCCCTGGCCAAATCCCAGGAGCCGCTGGAAGTAATAAAAAGATGGTCATCAGATTTCCCGAAAGGGACAAAATTTTCGAGAACAAGGGTATCCTGCGAATGGTTACTTATTGTAATAAAAGCCCTTATCCCATTTTCAAACGATGAATCGTAAATCAGCTTACCATGCAATCCGTCTTTCAGGTCAAAAACAAGGCTGTCTATCATTATTTCAATGTTTTTCGCTGATGAGCTTTGAAAGGTTTCTTCGTTGATGTCGATGGAAAATAAGGGCATTGGTTTTTGTATTTCTGTCGGAATGTTTTCGATGACAAAACCCGAAACCATCATTTTTTCGTTCAACTGAAACCCTTGCCTTATTTGCGGTTGAGCTGTTAAAAAACTTATCAGCACCAAAATAATCGCAACACTTGTTTTTTTCATTGTAGTTTATTTTTGCCAAATGTATGGAAATTTTTGTGAGCTGTTTGAGCTGAGTCCAAAAGCTAATTTTTCGCCACTAAATTTATGTTGAGCCTGCCGAAACAACACCAAAACCTGTCTGCCTGCCCTCGAACCTCTGGCAGGCAGGCCTCCATGCAGACACAAAATTCCCGAAATTTTATTACATTGGAATTCATAGTTTTGTGTAATTTCGGCAAGCTCAATACAGGTTTTGTGGCAGCATAAAAAACATGACCTATTAACCTGAAAAATTCATAAGATCCATCATTTTTTTGATTTTTTGTGACTTAGCCCCTTTGTGGTAAAAGTTTAAAGCCGCCACAAACCTTTTCTGCGACAGGCAGGCAGCCCGTCAGTCAGGGGGGCCAAAGACTCAAAACCGCCTGCAGGAAACAGGGATTCCCAAAGTTTATGAATAGGATAAGTCAAGACTGGACTCATAACTGATTATGAAAATAAAAATAACCATTTGGTGGCGTATTTATTTGCTTGATTGACGAATCATTTTCTGTTCCGGTGGTTTTTCTGGCAGGAAATGTTTTGTTAATTGTTCGTTGTCTTTTCTGGCTTGTCCTGGTAAGGAATCTTCCTTTCATTTTTTTACAAATTCCATAAATCCCTAAATAAATTACTTTTGCCGCCAAATTCTAATGATTAAAGTATGAGATTGAAAATTGCAGCCGGAAACTGGAAGATGAACAACACCTTTTCCGAAGGGACAAAACTGATCAGAAAAATAAACACCAGCATTCACTCAACTCCGCCAAAACAGAGCGAAAAAGAGTTAAAAGTAGTTTTAGGGGTTCCGTTTATACTCCTGAAAACCGCCGGCAGACTTACACAGGAAATGCCGCGCATCGAAATTGCTGCCCAGAATTGTTACAGTGAAGAAAAAGGCGCCTACACTGGCGAAATTAGTGCCGAAATGGTTAAATCCACTGGCGCAGCCTACGTAATCATTGGTCATTCCGAAAGGCGTGATTATTTTAACGAAAGTCACGAAATGTTGGCCAAAAAGGTAAACCTGGCGATCAAGCACGACTTGAAACCCATTTTTTGCTGTGGCGAAAAGCTTGTTATCAGGCAGAAAAACGAACATTTCGACCTCATCAAGAAACAAATCCAGGAATCATTGTTTCAGGTTTCTAAAGAAGATTTCAAAAAGGTAGTGATTGCCTACGAACCCGTTTGGGCTATCGGCACAGGAGTTACGGCATCGCCTGAACAGGCACAGGAAATGCATTTGTTTATTCGCAATTTGCTAAAGGAAAAATATGGCGAAAAAATAGCAAACGATACTTCCATTTTATACGGTGGCTCGGTAAATGCCAAGAATGCATCCGAACTTTTCAGTCAGCCCGATGTCGACGGTGGCCTGGTAGGCGGCGCTTCATTGAAAGCCGAAGATTTTGTTACAATTGTGAAATCCTTTTAATCGATAATTAATTCAGGCTTCAATGTTTTTTTCAAATCATGACCTGAATATAAATGATGGATAAGACTACAACGTTGATTTTCGACTGGGGCGACACCGTGATGCGCGATTTCGACCTTCCCGGACCGATGATGCTCTGGGACAAGGTTGCGTGGATTCCTGGGGCGGAAAAATCGCTGAAAATTCTTCATCCGAAATTCACTTGTATTATCGCTACAAGTGCCGGCCATTCAGGGACTCCTGAAATGATTGCTGCATTGAAAAGGGTAAAGGCTGATCGCTTCTTTCATCATTTCGTTTCGTCCAAAGACCTGGGTTACGACAAACCTGATCCAAGGTTTTTTCTGGCCGTCGCCAAAATGTTTGGCAAAAAACCCGAAGAATGCACGATGATTGGAAATCTTTACGAAAAAGATATCGTTGGGGCAAAGCAGGCCGGAATGCAAACGGTGTTTTTTAATGAAAGAAGACTGGATGGGTTTTTCCGGGATGCTGATGTCATCATTTACAAGATGGACCAACTATCAGAAATCATTTTGTAGAAATGTACAATCTGCTGAAAATTATAGTTTTAATTTTATTTTTTGCTTTATCAATCCGATCGAAAGGTCAGGAATCTTTCCCTGAAAACTATTTTAAACCACCGGTTGATATTACCATTTCCTTGTCAGGAACCTTTGGTGAACTGCGTACCAATCATTTTCATTCAGGGATTGACATAAAAACCCAAGGTGTTGAGGGCTTGCCTATAAAAGCCGCAGCTGACGGATTTGTTGCGAGGATTGCAGTGAGCAGCGGGGGTTTGGGAAAAGTTGTTTATATCGATCATCCCAACGGATATACTACTGTTTACGGCCATCTCCGCAATTTTTCACCGGAAATGGAATCCTGGGTGAAATCTGAACAGTATGAACATGAGTCGTTTGAGGTGAATTTATTTCCAGATGCTGATCTTTTCCCTGTGAAAGTGGGTGATTTGATCGCTTTTTCAGGGAATTCAGGAAGTTCTGAAGGTCCTCATCTTCATTTCGAAATCAGGAAAACAGATGAGGAAACACCCGTTAACCCGCTCTTGTTTGGATTTCCTGTAAAGGATTTTACACGGCCAACCATTTCACGGTTGCTGGTATATCCGCATGGACAGGAGGGGCGGGTGCAGGGAAAAATCAGGTATGCTGAGTTTCAAACCGAAGGCTGGGGCGAGAACTACAGGCTAAAAAACAATGATACCATCAAGGTAGCCGGCGAAATTTTTTTTGGAATCGAAGCCTGGGACCTCGCAAGCAATTCGCAAAATAAAAACGGAGTGTTTTCAGTTGGGCTGTTTGTGGATGAGGCGCTCGTTTTTGCATATAAAATGGAAGCCTTCGACTTTGAAGAAAGCCGCTACATCAATAGCCTGATCGACTATCGCTATTTTCAGAAAACCGGCAGACGGGTGCAAAAAGCATTAATCGAACCAAACAATCACCTTTCGGTGTATGATGAAAATGAAAACCAGGGTGTTGTAAGTTTTAAAGATGATCGTTTTTATAAAATAAAATATGTTGTTTCCGATGCTTATCACAATCAGTCAATGCTATCTTTTATTGTTAAAAGCGCTTCAAAATTTAAACGTGATGAAGCTGTAAACAGCGAAAATAAAATAGTGTTTGGATACAAGGAAGACAACTGGCTCGAACGCGACAACCTGGTACTGATGGTTCCCGAGGAAGCGCTGTACGACACAATTCATTTCAGGTATGCTACCGAAAATGCCCCGAAAGGATGCTATTCGCCGGTTTTTGTACTTCACAATAAATATACGCCGCTGCACACTCCGTGCAAACTAAAAATAAAACCCGCAAATATTCCTTCCAGATATACCGAAAAAGCATTGATTGTCAAACTGGGCGACAAACAAGGGCAAATTTTTTCAGCAGGTGGGAAATGGGATGGTGGTTTTCTGGAAACCAACATCAGGGAATTTGGAAAATACACGGTGATGATTGACACCATCCCGCCAACAATAACACCCGTGAACATTGCCAACGGCAAAAAAATCGGTCAGCAAAAAACCATCGCGCTGAAAATAAAAGATAACCTTGCCGGGATTGGCAATTATCGGTCAACCCTTAACGGCAAATGGATATTGATGGAATACGATCCTAAAAATGAATTGCTTACCTACTTCATTGATGAGAATCTGAAGCCCGGCAAAAACCAGTTTGTTCTGGAAGTGACTGATGGCAGGCAGAATAAAAAGGTTTTCAGGGCGGAGCTGGTAAGGTAAGTTAGGGTTTTTCCGGCTGATTTTTTAATTTCAGGACGCCTGACCCGGCGAAAATGTCATTGTTGTAATATTTTAGATCCCTGAAGGGCAATAAACCGTTCAAGCCATTGGGTAGTGAAGGCTCAGTTCATTCATTGGGTTGTCAGTGAAGGCGTTTTTTGTCACTGACAGAAAATCAAGATCGGGGATGGAAGTCTGGTGTTTTTTTTGACAGGCACATTATGTAATGTGTTGTCAATTTTGGAATAAATGAGGAAAGCCGAAAGGCTTTTTTTTCACTAAACCCGATTTTATAGTTGCTTAAATGACATAAAATGCTGTATGCCTGCCTTCGTATTTCTGGTTGGCAGGCTAAGATTTTTTTGATTTTAAGATTCAGGTCTAAAGAGTTTATTAACCCCTAAATCTCACGATAATCGGGACTAGCCCTAAAGAGGGATTTTGCAACCTGCTGATTTTTAGTATTCCTCCCTTCAGGGGCACCGGTAAAAACCATTAAAAATCAGCATTTCGGAGCTTTTTAGACTGAACTCTTCCAGTTCTCAGGCGGACGCAGAAAATGATTTGTTGCACAGTGTAAGGATTGCGAAAAAAAATCCTTATTTTTGCCCTGATAAGGTACAGCCGGAATCAAACAAATTATTAGTCAACAAATTAAAGAATACAAAAATGAAACACAGAAGCCATCCAAACCAAAAGCAAAGGTTTCTTAATATGAAAAACAGGGCATTAATTTTTTTGCTCATCCTGATGATTGCAACAGTTTTTACATCAGCCTGCAAAAACGACGATGAACCATCACCGGAATTACTCAGGGGAAGCTGGACGCGTACCTTCACCAACGACGAAACCTATCATGCCCAGCTTAACCTGAAAGAAACCTCGTGGGAATGGATTATTCTGGACACATTGCTCGCTCATACCAACAGTTTTGGTAAAATGGAACTGACCGGAAACCAATTGCGCTGGTTCGACAATCCTGATTGCGACAATGATGGAAGGTACACCTGGACAGTAAGCAACAACAAATTGACACTTGTGGTGGTTGGTGATCCTTGTCAGGCAAGGGTAACTGGTATGACGGGCACCTGGGACAGGCTGGATACCACTGCGATGCACCTGCTGTCGGATTCCTGGGCAAAAACAATGACGATTGAAAATATGGATTATGCCGTTAAACTTACCATGAATACTGCTGGTGAACTTCTGTGGGAAATGATTGATCCCATACCCGGCCACACCAACTCTGAAGTTTCCTATACGGTGCTCGACAACACAATTGTTATTTATAATGACAGCGAATGTGGCGGAAACGGGTATTTCAGGTTTGAAATATCGGGCAATACATTATCCATAACCACAATTAAAGATAGTTGTCCGCCTCGTTCACCTTCATTCACCGGCACATGGACCAAATTATAGTGTAGGTTGTTAAACTGAAAAAACTACAGCGTATGGAATTAGTTGCTATAAAATATTTTGAAACCCCTTTGGGCGAGCTTATCCTCGGTTCGTTTGGGCAAAAGCTTTGTTTGTGCGACTGGCATTACCGTAAACACCGGAAATCCATCGATGACCGGATTCAAACGGCATTAAATGCAAATTATTCCGAAAAAAATACGCCGGTTATCGAATTTGCCATCAGGCAACTTCAACAGTATTTTCATAAACGCAGAAGGCATTTTACCGTTCCCCTGCTGATGGCTGGAACTCAATTTCAGTACAAGGTTTGGGATGAGCTTATAAAAATACCTTATGGACACACCATCTCCTATTCGGAGCTTGCACTGAAACTTGGGAGTAAACTCACTGTTAGAGCCGTGGCAGCAGCCAACGGAGCCAATGCGCTCTCCATTTTTATACCCTGCCACCGGGTGATTGGTAGCGATGGCGAACTGGTGGGTTATGCCGGTGGGCTGCAAACTAAGAAAAAACTCCTGGAACTCGAAAACAAGGCAAGAATGCCGCAGCAACTTAATTTGTTTTGAAAATCGAAAGCATGGGAAATCAAAGTTTGTGCTTTTTTAAAGCAAAGATCATGATTGCATCCTTATAAAAATTGGTAACCTTGCCCAGAATGCAAAGGATTTGATTGAAAGCCAATGTATTATTCTATTCTGTGCAATAAGTAAAAAGTGTAAATTACTCACCTCCTGGTTTATATCAGGTTTGTCAGTTTAATGATGAAAATCCTTTGGTGGGATTCACAATTTTCTCGTCCGATTATGTTAATAAACATCGATTCTGATTTCATAAAATCTTCTTAAAACAATTTCCTGAAGTTTGAAAAACTATACTTTTGCCCGGTGAAACAGGTTGTGTCTTTATTTCTGCTAGTCATAATGCTATTCCAGTCAGTGGGATATTTTGTTGCTTTTAAGCTGAGGCAGAGTGAGATACGTCGTGAAATCAAACTACATTTGTTAGCTGGTATTCCTGATGAAAAACTGGTTTTGCTAAAAATTCCCGATTCTCTTACAAAACTTCCCAACAGCCAGTTCAGGTGGTTACACAAGGGCGAGTTCAGGTTTGGCGGACAACTTTACGATATTGCCAGGAGTGTGAATCACCATGGAGAAACCTGGTTTTACTGCATCGCCGACAAAAAAGAGACCCACCTGATGACTGAACTCGATAATCAGGTGAGGAACGAAATGAAGAAAAACCGGACAGGCAAAAACCAGCATGATACCCTGCAACGGCTCTTATCGCCCTTTATCATGAGCCTTTTTAACACGGAAATAGTCAGTCTGCATGATTTTAATAAAATAAACACATTTTTTGCCTTTTCATCCAAAACCTGGAGCCGCCAACCTGACTTACCGCCTCCAAAAGCCTGATCAACTTTAACGATAAAATCAGATGTTTTCAACCTGTTAAGAGATATTTGACAATCCTGAGCGGTTTCATGAAATATTTTCAGGCATTGGCTCATCTGAATCTTTTTTTTATTTAGGATGCCTTTTACAAAAGGGTGATCTATTTTTATAAACAATTTCAGAATTAATATTTTATGACACTAAAAAAGACTATCATAATAGCGATGGTGATGCTGTGTGTGAATATGGTTACGGCACAGCAAATTACCGTAAAAGACAATGTAACCCGTCAACCCCTGCAATTTGTTACCCTGTACAGCAAAGCATTGAATGTTTCTGCCATGACCAATGTGCTTGGAAAGGCTGATATCAGTCAGTTTAAAGGCGCCGACGATATTTTGATCAGGTTTGTTGGTTATCAACAAATCGAAGCAACTTATAACGAACTGGAGAGTGGCAAACTACTGGTATATCTGAATCCTTCGGAAATATTGCTGGACGAGGTTGTGGTTTCGGCATCACGGTGGAGGCAGGAAAAGCGCGATGTTCCCAATCGTGTTGTGGCAGTTCCGGCCTCGGAGGTAGCCTTGCAAAACCCACAGACTGCTGCCGATCTGTTGTCAACCTCAGGTAAGGTTTATGTGCAGAAAAGCCAGTTGGGTGGGGGAAGCCCGATGATCCGTGGCTTTTCGACCAACCGTGTACTGATTTCGGTGGATGGCGTCAGGATGAACAACGCCATTTTCAGAAGCGGAAACCTGCAGAATGTGATCTCTGTCGATCCATTTTCAGTTGACAGAACTGAAATCGTTTTTGGGCCTGGATCAGTTATTTATGGCAGCGATGCGATAGGCGGCGTGATGAACTTCTATACACTCAATCCAGTTTTTTCGGTGAATGGAAAAACCTTTACAAAAGGGAGCGCTTCAGTGCGTTATTCAACGGCAAACGAAGAAAAAACAGGCCATTTCAATTTTAATATAGGCCTGAAAAAGTGGGCTTTTGCCACCAGCGTAACCTACAGTGATTTTGGCGACCTGACCATGGGAAGTAATGGCCCCGACGATTACCTTCGCCCTGAGTATGTAGAAACAATTAACGGTGTGGATTCTATTGTCACTAATTCCGACCCTGAAAAGCAGGTTCCTTCTGGTTATAACCAGATCAATATTTTACAGAAAGTACGTTTTAAACCCAACGAAAACTGGGATTTTAACTATGGTTTCCAGTATTCCACAACATCGGATTATTCGCGCTACGACCGTTTGCTGCGCAAAAAAAAAGACGGAAAACTGCGTTCAGCTGAGTGGTATTACGGCCCACAGGTGTGGATGATGAATAACCTGAATATAACCAATATAAAACCAACCAAACTCTACGACAGGCTTGCGATTATTGCAGCACATCAGTATTTTGAAGAAAGCCGCCACGACCGCGATTTCAGGAAACCTACCCGCATCAACCGGTATGAAGATGTGAATGTGCTTTCGCTGAATGTGGACTTTGAAAAGAAACTTACTGAAAAGGCGAAATTTTATTATGGCGCCGAATTATTGCTCAACAGCATCGGTTCCACTGGTGATGACGAAAATATCGAAACCCGAGTTAAGGAACCTGCTGCTTCACGCTATCCCGATGGTTCAACCTGGAATTCTTATGCAATATATGGTTCGTATCTGAACAAAATCAGTGATAAATTCAGCTTCCAGGGAGGGTTGCGGTATAATTATGTTACCCTTAGCAGTACTTTCGATACCACTTATTACCCTTTTCCCTTCAGTGAAGCCGATATAAAAAACGGCGCTCTGACAGGAAGCATCGGCCTAACATGGAAACCTGCCTCAGACTTGTTAATTAGTTCAAACCTTTCAACGGGTTTCAGGGCGCCAAACATCGATGATGTCGGCAAAGTGTTCGACTCGCAGCCGGGCTCGGTCATTGTTCCAAATCCTGACCTGAAACCGGAGTACGCCTATAATATTGACTTAGGTATTACCAAACGATTCGGGAAATCGCTTGAGATTGACCTCACAGCATTTTACACCAGACTCGACAATGCACTTGTTGTTCGTGATTATACCCTCAACGGGGATAGTATTATTGAGTACGATGGCGAAATGAGCAATGTGCAGGCCATGCAAAATGCCGCCCAGGCATGGGTATGGGGCGCATCGGCTGATGTGGAAGCCAACCTGCCGGCAGGATTTGGCTTTCATGGCGACTTTACCTACCAAAAAGGCGAGGAAGAAGTGGAAGATGGCAGCACTGCTCCTTTGCGCCATGCTGCTCCCTACTTTGGTTCGGCGCATGTTACCTGGTCGCGCGAAAGGCTCAAAGCCGATCTTTACTATATTTTTAACGGAAAGGTAGCTTACAAGAACCTTGCTCCATCCGAAATTGATAAGGATTACCTTTATGCTGCTGACGCAGATGGTAAACCGTATTCGCCGTCGTGGAATACGTTGAATTTCAAAATTCTGTACCAGGTAACCGATCATTTTATGGTAAACCTTGGCGTTGAAAACATTACCGACCAGCGCTACAGGCCTTATTCCTGGGGGATCTCGGCTCCGAGACGCAATTTTATCGCTTCGGTAAAATATACTTTTTAAACTTCTAAAACCTGACAGGTTTTAAACCCTGTCAGGTTTTACTATTTTCTAAAGATCAAAAATTTACCCCTACATTTGCAAAAAATAAAAATACTAATGAAAACTACTAAAGCTCCGATCTTACTGACCTTCAAAACTTTGATGGCAATTGTGTTTTTTTTCCCTTTAATTGGTAAAAGCCAGGAACCTGACACCCTTTCAAACTGGGATGGCATTGTACAGGATTGGCATTTCGTGGGAAATGGCCATGCCGTAATTGATAACCCGCATCCAGGCGGAATCAACGTTTCGGAGCATTGCCTCGAATTTATCACGAGCGAGGGTGAGTACGATTTTATGTACTGGGACATGGATGAACCGGTAAATTTTAACGAATGGCCCGTCTATACCATGAAAATTTTTGCCCCTTTTCAGGGCGGAAATGTGACCTGCAAATTCGAAAACAGCACCAACACCGTATTTCAGGAGATTGTGATGACCCCCGTTCCGGGTCAGTGGTTTGAACTGGAATACAATTTTGCAGGTTTGTACTTTGAAAACTTTGTGAGGATGGTAATTTTTTTCGACTTCCAGGGTACCACACCCAACGAGCACTGGCTGATCGACGATATCATCCGCAAACCCGGCGAACCTCTCGAATTTGAATCGCACCTTCCCATTTTGGTTATCGACACTTACGGCGTCCCCATTCCTGATGAACCCAAAATTACAGCCCATCTGGGCATTATCGACAACGGGCCGGGCAACATCAACCACCTTAGCGATCCATTTAATGGGTACGACGGTTTTATAGGCATCGAAACCCGGGGACAATCCACACAGATGTTTCCCAAAAAAGCCTTTGCTGTGGAGACACGCGATGCGCAGGGCGAAAACCTGGATGTATCGCTGCTGGGAATGCCCGAAGAAAACGACTGGGTGTTTTATGCTCCTTACACTGATAAATCGATGTTGCGCAATGTGGTAACTTTTGCCATGGGACGCCGTATGAGCGGCTATTGCACCCGCACCGAATTTTGCGAGGTGGTACTCAACAACGATTATCACGGCGTGTATGTGCTGATGGAAAAAATAAAGAAAGACGAAAACCGCGTGGATATTGCCACCCTAAAACCTGACGAAATTTCGGGCGACGACCTCACCGGAGGCTACATTTTAAAGGTGGATAAAATTGACTGGGATTTTCAGATGGGCATCGACGGCTGGCAATCGAATCCTGTACCTCCATACCCAAATGCCATGGACATCATTTTCCAGTATTACTACCCTGATCCTGACGATATTGTTTCGCAACAGCGCGAATACATCAAAAACTGGATAACAACCGCCGAAAACACGCTGACAAGCACAGGTTTTGCCGACCCCAACAACGGCTACCACAAATATTTCGACCTGGTTTCGTTCATCGATTTTATGTTTATTTCCGAAATCACCAAAGAAGTGGACAAATACCGGTACAGCAATTATTTTTATAAAGAAAAAGACAGCGATGGCGGTAAATTCTTTGCCGGTCCGCACTGGGATTATAACCTGGGATACGGAAATGTGGATTACTGGCAGCCGGGCGTTGAAACCTCCGGATGGGTTTTCACCCAAATAACCCCCGACGATTGGAGCCGGATGTTCTGGTGGAAGCGGTTCATGGAAGACCCGTATTTCAGGAACCTGGCCAAAACCCGTTGGGAATACCTGCGTCAGGATGCCATTTCTGACGGGTTTCTCGAAAACACCATCGATTCTGCCGTAAACCTGCTTGGCCCGGCCATCGACAGGAATTTCGACCGCTGGCCAATTCTCGGCCAATATGTGTGGCCAAACTTCAACTGGTACGGCAACGATTATGGCGACGAAGTGGCTTATTTTGAGAATTTCCTCTTCGAAAGGCTCCAGTGGCTCGACAACAACATGCCTGGCACGGAATTGCAGCCCTGGCTGAGTATCTGGCCTGACGGCGATAAAATTCATGTTAAAATTTATGGCGACTATTTCAACAACCGCAACCCGCAACCTAACCAATTTGAACTTAACAACGCTCCACCCTCCATTTTCATTGGCAACGCCGACTGGGTGGATGCCACCGAATGCCTGCTCCAGCTTTCGGGAAATGTTACCTCTTATCCCGAAATTTCGGTAACAGTAAAGGAAGAAATTATCAACACTTTTGATGATTTGACCAGCAACACCCTGCAAACCGGTGGTTTGTCCGGTCAGGAATATTCGCCATCAGCTATAAAAGTATTCTACACAGGGCAGCAGCTTCATGTTCAGACAGTTAACCCAGAACAACTTCCCGCCGGTTTTCAGTTGTTCGATCTGGCAGGCCGTTGTTTGGGAAGTTTCATGCTAAGCAAATCCAACGAAAACATAATTTCACCCAACCTGAAGACAGGGGTTTATTTTACCACTTTTCAAGGGGAAAAGGGCAGGAGGAGTTACAGGTTTGCGGTGATGGAGTAGGTTTAAAACATCTGTTTTCAGATATAAAAAATAAGAGAACAATAAATTGGCTAAAACCCTTGATCGTTTTTACTACTAAAGAACTCAGGCCAAGGTGGTTGAACTTGTCGAAGCTAAGACCGGCGCCTCAGGTTTGATTTTTTCATCTATTATGTTGTCCTGGTATTTTATTTTACTTTGGCATTCATCCTAGACAAATGAACGTTTTCTATTTTTTTTGGCTTTATCACGTAATTTTGGTTTTTGAACTGAATCAAACATGAGCTCAGTCTAAAAAGGTATTTAACCCCTAAATCCCCTAAAGGAGACTTTTGCAACCTGCTGATTTTTAGCGTTTCTCCCTTTAGGGTCAGGGGTAAAAAACGCAAAAATCAGCACTTCGGAGCTTTTTAAACTGGTCTCAAACATCCTTGAAATAATTTTCAGCTTGACCGATTATTCAGAATGTTGAATCTTTTTGGAACTAAAGAAAACACTTCCAAAAAAGAAAAACTTAAAAAATCCCCTCATTTTACCCTGTATTTCATCCTTTTTGCTTAAATTACAGCCAGAAATTTGATTAAATATTAAACAAATGATCCGGTTTGATGTCATAACTTTTCGTCATAAGCTCTTAATGGATTCATTTCCAACACCTGCCCTTCGCTCTCTGCCCTTTGTTCTCTGCGTTCTGTCCTCTACCCTCTGCTCTTTGCCCTCTGCGCTATGCACCTAAATGCCCATTCATATTACAGCCTTCGCTACGGAACCTTTTCGGTGGATGAACTGGTGAAAGAAGCCAAAAATGCCGGTCTGGACAGCCTCGTTCTTACCGACATCAACAATTCCACCGGGATGATCGATTTTGTGAAAGCGTGCCGGGCGGAAGGTGTAAAACCCGTCGGGGGGATGGAATTCCGGCGCAACGACCAACTTCTCTACATCGGAGTTGCCCGCAATAACGCCGGATTTAAAGAATTGAACGATTTTCTATCACACCATAACCTGAACGAACTGGACTTGCCTGACGAACCTCCGGCTTTTTCGCAGGTTTACGTAGTCTGGCCATTTTCAAATCCGCCTCAGCGCAAACTTCTTGATAACGAATTTATTGGAGTGACACCCTCTGAAATAAGGAAAATCGTTACCTCGCCTTTTGCAGGAGATTTTTCAAAACTGGTCATCCGTCAACCTGTGACTTTTAAAAATGAGGAAGGTTACGATCTTCACCGCAATCTGCGGGCGATTCATAAAAATACCCTCATCACCAAATTAACAGAGGCCGACCTTGCCCGCCCCGATGAAACCATCCTCACGATGGACGAAATCCGGGGGAATTTTGCTGATTTCCCTGAAATCATCAGGAATACGGAAAAGTTGATACAGGATTGTTGCATTGATTTTGATTTTAAAACGGTAAAAAACAAGCAGATTTTCACGGGTAGCCGTTACGACGACAAGGTTTTGTTAGAAAAACTTGCTTTCGACGGGATGGTTTACCGCTACGGAAAGGGCGACCGTGAGGCTGAAAAGCGGATCAGGCATGAACTGGACATCATCGACAAACTGGGTTTTTGTTCCTACTTCCTGATGGCGTGGGATATTGTGCGGTACTCGATGTCGCGCGGATTTTACCATGTGGGGCGGGGGAGTGGCGCCAACAGCGTGGTGGCGTATTGCCTCAAAATTACGGATGTTGACCCCATCGAACTTGACCTGTATTTTGAGCGTTTCATCAACCCGAAACGTACCAGCCCGCCCGATTTCGACATCGATTATTCGTGGAAAGAACGCGACGAGGTGATCGATTATATTTTTAAAAGGTATGGCCGCGAACACACTGCCCTCATGGGAACCATCACCACTTTCAAAGACCGGTCGCCGTTGCGGGAATTGGGAAAAGTGTATGGTTTGCCAAAAGCCGAGATCGACAATTTGGTGGATTTTCCCGAACAGCGGCAAAACCGTGATGGAGTAACCAGCCAGATTTTGAAAATTGCTGCCCGGATGATCGATTTTCCCAACATCCGCAGCATTCATGCAGGCGGGATGCTCATTTCGGAAGACCCGATAACCTGCTATACAGCTTTAGACCTTCCGCCGAAAGGTTTCCCAACAACTCAGTGGGACATGTACGTGGCCGAAGATTTGGGCTACGAAAAAATGGACATTCTGAGCCAGCGCGGCATTGGGCATATTAAGGAATGTGCCGACATCATCAAAGTCAACCGCGGCGAAGAGGTGGACGTGCACAATGTGCCCAAATTCAAGAAAGACCCGCAGGTGAAAGCCCAGTTGAAACGTGCCGAAACCATCGGCTGTTTTTACATCGAAAGCCCTGCCATGCGCGGCCTGCTTACCAAACTGCGGTGCGACAATTACCTGACGCTGGTGGCAGCCAGTTCCATCATCAGGCCGGGGGTGGCGCGGTCGGGGATGATGCGCGAATACATCCACCGTTTTCACAATCCGCACGATTTTAAGTACTTCCACCCTGTGATGGAGGAGCAACTCCGCGAAACCTACGGGGTGATGGTTTATCAGGAAGACGTGCTGAAAGTTTGTCATCATTATGCCGGCCTCGATTTGGCTGAATCGGACGTTTTACGCCGGGCGA
>CALFEP010000198.1 GCA_937950125.1 uncultured Bacteroidota bacterium | reverse complement strand
AACCTGATAACCCTGGACTATCCCAATAAAGAGGTCGCCGATTCGTTTACCACCCACATCCTGGCCGAGCTTACCATTGGCGCCCTTGACAAAACCGACATGCTGCTGGTAGAAATTGTTGAAACTTTTAACAGCCACAACATCCAAAAATTCATCAGCCACATCAACACCCTTTTCCGGAATATTCCCTACACGCTGATTGATGAAAAGGAAAAATACTTCCATTCGGTGTTTTACATGGTGATGAAGTTGGTAGGATTCAGAATTGAAACCGAAATTCTGACCATTGATGGCCGCATTGATGCCGTTATCAAAACCAAAGACAAAATTTACATCATCGAGTTTAAAATAAACCAGGATGCCGGAAAAGCCATCCGTCAAATTCGGGAAAAGGCATATCCTGAAAAATATGCATTGGACAGTCGCCCGAAAATGTTGCTCGGCATCAACTTCAACAGCGAAACACGGGTGATTGATGATTATCAACTGATTTCTCAAATAGAATAACCCATTCACCCTATCTTTTCAGGGCTTCTTTTCAAATTTCTTCAAATAAAAACAATGCTATCTTTGCGACCCAAAACTTAAAAAAGATCAGACAATGGCAAAACAGAACATTTTAAAAGGCGGCGAGTTTCTGATCAAAGAAACCAAAGCCGAAGATATTTTCATTCCGGAAGAATTTTCTGAAGAACAAAAAATGATTGCAGAAACCTGTGCCGGATTTCTGGAACAGGAAGTTTATCCAAACCTCGACCGCATTGACAACCAGGAAGAAGGCCTGATGAAGGAACTTTTGAAAAAATCGGGAGAACTTGGGTTGTTGGGAATTTCTGTTCCTGAAGAATATGAAGGCTTTGGCCAGGATTTCGTCACCTCGATGATGGCCAGCGAATACATGGGTGCGGGATATTCATTTTCTGTAGCCTATTCGGCGCACACCGGGATTGGATCATTGCCCATTGTTTATTACGGAAATGACGAACAAAAGCAAAAATACCTCCCCCGCCTGGCTACCGGAGAATTGACTTCAGCCTACTGCCTCACCGAACCGGGCGCCGGAAGCGACGCCAATTCGGGAAAAACAAAAGCGGTCCTTTCTGAAGATGGAAAACACTATATTTTGAATGGCCAGAAAATGTGGATCACCAATGGTGGTTTTGCCGATGTGATGACGGTTTTTGCCAAAATTGACAATGACCGTGTTTTAAGCGCTTTCATCGTTGAACGTGAGTTTCCCGGAATCCGATTCAATCCTGAGGAAAAGAAAATGGGAATTAAGGGTTCCTCAACAGTTCAGATATTTTTCAACGATACCAAAGTTCCGGTTGAAAATCTCTTGGGCAAAAGAGGTGAAGGGTTCCGCATTGCGCTCAGCATCCTGCACATGGGAAGGATTAAACTTGGCGGCACCGTGTTGGGCGCAGCCAAAAGGGCCATCACGCAATCGGTAAATTATGCCAACGAGCGCCATCAGTTTGGGGTTCCGATATCCTCGTTTGGCGCCATAAAGCACAAACTGGCCGAGCAGGTAATCAAAACCTGGGTAACCGAATCGTCGGTTTATCGCGTAAGCGCCAACATCGACGATCACATACAGGAACTTAAGGAACAGGGACTTGAAAAAGGAAAAGCTTCCATTGAAGGAATTGCACAATATTCAATCGAAGCGGCATTTCTGAAAGTTTTTGGTTCCGAATCTCTCAATTATATCGTAGATGAAGCCGTTCAGATTTTTGGTGGGATGGGTTTTTCGAGCGAAACCCCTGTTGACAGGGCTTACCGCGACTCACGCATCAACCGCATTTTTGAAGGAACCAACGAAATCAACCGTATGCTCGTGGTTGATACAACCATTAAGAAGGCTTTGAAAGAAGGTTTTGATGTGACCAGGTATTCAAATTCTATTTTAAAAGAAATGGTAAATGCAGATCCTGAGGAAGCGCCAGCAGATTATTATGGTGAAAAAATGCACTATGTAAAAAATTTCAAGAAAGCCGCACTTCTTCTGCTGGGTGTGATTTCAGAGACTTTTGAACGCAAACTGACAAGCGAGCAGGAAATCCTTTTCAATGTTTCCGACATGATTATGCAGGTTTATCCTGCTGAATCGACCCTTCTGAGAATTCAGAAACTTGAAACCATGAAAGGTGCAGAAGCCGTTCAACTGTACAAAGACATGCTTAATGTTTTTATTTCGGATGCTGCAGCCATCATCCGCAAAAGCGGTTACGACGCCATCAATTCGTTTGCCGATGGTGAAAAACGCGAAAGGCTTGCCGGCTACATCGATATTCTTTCGAAGATAGCGCCGGTAAATGTTAAGGATGCCCGCCGTAGGATTGCTGAAAAATTGATTGAAGAAAACAAGTATTGTTTTTAATCATCTAAGCCTTCCGAACCCTTTCCGGGTTCGGAAGGCTTATAAATCAAATAATTAACAAAAATGAGCGAAAAAAACATTTTCAATGTATCGGGTGATGAACTTTTGAAAAAGGTGAAAGAAATCATCCACGAAGGCAACGTAAACCGGATTATCATTAAAAACGAAGAAGGCAAAACCTACCTCGAAATCCCGGTAACCATAGGCGTCATCGGGGCACTTCTTGCTCCCGTTTTTGCCGCAGTTGGTGCACTTGCTGCCCTGGCCGTCAATTTCAAAATCGAAGTTGTCCGCCGTGAAGATTGATTTTTTTTTAGAAAACAATTTCAGAATTTAGAGTTTAGAATTACGAGTTTAGAGTTATTAAACTATTATTTTACTAATGACTGCCAACAGGTGGTTGAGCCTGCAGAAACCACTGCCAACTGAAGACTGCCCGCTGCTGACTTACAACTTACGACTTACGACTTACGACTAACAACTTACGACTAACAACTTACGACTTACGACTTACGACTTACGACTAACTAACAATATTTATTAACCAAAAAGTAAAGAGTTATGTTTGAATTACCACCACTCCCCTACGCCTATGATGCGTTAGAGCCTTACATCACAAAAAAGACGCTCGAATTTCATCACGACAAGCACCATCAGGCCTATGTGACCAACGTTAACAAGCTGATTGCCGGAACCGAATTTGAAAAAGCCACCCTCGAGACCATCATCATGAAAGCTGACGGCGGCATTTTCAACAATGGCGCCCAGGTCTGGAACCACACTTTTTATTTTGAGCAGTTTTCGGGTGAACCAAAAGACCTGCCCGGATCTGATTTATTTGAGGCTATTGTCAAGTCTTTTGGAAGTTTCGACAAGTTCAAGGAAGAGTTCAACAATGCAGCAGCCACACAGTTCGGCTCAGGCTGGGCCTGGCTTGTTGTTGCCAGCGATGGTAAACTTGAGATTGCAAAAACCTCAAATGCAGCAAACCCAATGCGCGATGGCAAAAAACCATTGCTCACCTGCGATGTTTGGGAGCATGCCTATTATCTTGATGTTCAGAACCGTCGTCCCGACTATGTACAAAACTTCTGGAAAGTATTGGATTGGAAGGTGATTGAGGAACGATTCACCGCCAAATAAACGAAATTACGAACTTTGTTTTATAGAAACCACCGGAACAAAACCGGTGGTTTTTTGTTTGTTGGAATTGGCTTATTAGAAATGGTAAGGTTTGTAACGGTTCAATATTGCCGAAATACCCCAACCTTTGCACCCATTCAAAATTTAAGAATTTTTTTATTGGTGATGGCGAAAAAGGAATGTTTGGCGTTAATGAGGTGTCTAAAAACCATTTAAACAACCAGCGTATTAAATTATTTATTTGCACTATGTTAAAAAAAACTTCAGCAATTTTTCTCGTTGCGTTACTTGCACTACTCGTTTTACAGCTTCAGGCACAACGTCCGGGAGGAAATCCCGGAGGTGGAAGACCCGATATGGCCAACATGCCGCCTGAAGGCACCATCAAGGGTCAGATTATCGACAGCAATTCAGGAAAACCCATGGAATACGCCAATGTGGTGTTGTTCAGCCTGCGTGATTCAAGCATCGTTACCGGCAGTGTTTCTGATCAGGCTGGAAAATTTGAAATGACGAAAGTACCCTTCGGCCGGTTTTACCTTGTCGCCAATTTTATTGGTTTCAACAAGAAAACCTTACCGGAAATTAAAATTACACCCAAGGAAAAAACCATCGATGTGGGCGCCATCACGCTCGAACCTTCGGCAGCCAGCCTTCAGGCAGTGGAAATTACCGGCCAGAAAGAACACATTGAGTACCAGATCGACAAAAAAATAGTGAATGTTGACCAGGACATCATGGCACAAGGTGGAAATGCAGTGAATGCCCTCGAAAACATTCCATCGGTACAGGTGGACATTGATGGCAATGTAAGCTTGCGCGGAAGTTCCAGCTTTACCGTCCTGATTGACGGAAGGCCGAGCATTTTGCAGGGAACCGACGCTTTGCAGCAAATTCCGGCAAGCAACATCGATCACATCGAAATCATCACCAACCCTTCAGCAAAATACGAACCGGATGGCACTGCCGGAATCATCAATGTAATTTTAAAAGAAAAAAAAGAAAGTGGATTCAACGGTATTGTAAACGCCTCAGCCACCAATCAGGAAAGCTACACTGCCGATTTTCTGCTGAATTACAAGTTCAAAAACATGAATCTTTTTGGCGGATTCGATTATAACGATAACCAGCATCGTGGCGAACACCGGTCGGAACAGGAAGTGTACAACGGTGATTCGACAACTTTCAAAATCATGGAAGGCGACCGTAGCCGTAACCGCAGCGGGTATGGAGCAAGAGCCGGAGCCGATTTTTACCTGTCGAAACAAACTACCCTCTCTGTTTCAGGGCGTTATGGTTATTTCGAATTTGGTGGCGGCGGTTCCTCCAGATCACATTATTTCTACGATCCCGCAGCCGGCGATTCGTACCTGATGAGCATCGACAATGATAAAAGAAGCGGAAACTACATGAATTCAACGCTTTCATTTCAACATAAATTCGATGATATCGGGCATCAGCTTGACTTTTTGGCCGATTACCAGTTCAGAACCGGCGATGACATCGAAGACCGTCAGGAATCGAACACAGATGCCGACTGGAACATCATCGACGAATTTCCTTACCTGATCCGCACCAACGAAACCAGCGACGACCACAACATCCGCCTGAAACTCGATTATGTGAAGCCCATCAGCGAAGAGGGCAAAATTGAAGCCGGTTTTCAGAGCAGGCTCGAAAAAGAAACCGAAGATTACTATTTTGGCGAATACTCTTACCCTTCGTCCGAATGGGTGGAAAACATCTTATTTTCAAATGCAATGGATTTCAAACAGGATATTCATTCTGTTTACGGCACTTACTCCAACAAATGGAAATCACTGGGTTACCAGTTGGGGTTGAGATCAGAATATACCTACCGCGAAATTCAAAATGTGAAATCACCCGAACCCGCTGTCATCGACAGGTGGGATTTCTTTCCGACACTCCATTTTTCAAAAAACTTTAAAAACAAAGACCAGATCCTGGCCAGTTACACACGTCGCATCGAACGTCCCCGCGGCTGGGACCTCGATCCCTTTGTGAGCTACATGAATAAAGACAACCTTCGCAAAGGAAATCCACAACTGGAAGCAGAGTATATAAACTCATTCGAGTTGGGTTACCAGAAAAGATTTTTAGAATCGCTTGTTTCACTCGAAGGGTATTACAGAGAAACGTTAAATAAAATTACAAGGATCAGAACCTGGGAAGACACCGTTTTTATGAATACCGTCGCCAACATGAACAGCGATTATTCAATAGGTGTTGAGCTGATGATCAATACTGATCCCACAAAATGGCTGCAACTCAGCCTCACCGGAAACCTGTTCAACTACAGAATTGAAGGTCAAATTAACAATCAAGATATATCGACCGAAAGCACAAACTGGAACAGCCGCATAAACGCTGTATTTAAATTGCCGAAAGAATTCAGGCTTCAGCTCAATGGAATGTACAATGGACCGTCGGTCACTGCCCAGGGCAGGGTCGAAGGGTTTTTTATGACCAATTTAGCCCTGAAAAAAGATTTCTTCAAGAAAAACTTCACGGTTACCCTTTCGGCACGCGACCTGTTTAAAACCGGCAAACACGACTTTACCTCATCAGGCGAAAATTTCTACTCACACGACTATTTCAACCGTGAAGCGCCGATTTTTGCCCTTAACCTAAGCTACAAAATAAACAACTACAAGCGCCAGAGCCAAAGGCCTGAAAATGGCATCGAAATGCAACAGGATTCAGATGAAGGGTTTTAGGGCAGCGCGCATAGTGCAAAGCGATCGTATCGCTCAAAGCGATGCTATCGCTAATTGCTAAAACCAAAATAAAGGTCGGAATCGATGCTTTCGGAACAAACTTAAACCCAAAACAACCCAGAGGCAACCTGGTCAGCAAAAAATTTCCCCAACCTTGTGAGCGTGGCCTTCTGCTCGTCGATGATTAACCAACCATTTGCTGTAAATGGTTTTGATTCATTAAGAAAGTGGTTGTGGTATTTTTTGCCAAAATCAAGCGTAATCCTGTTTAAATCAACACCCCGGCTGGTGCGCAACGAAGTGAGGATGTATTCGTTGTACTTTTGGGTTTTGGTAAGGATTTCTTTTTCAAAACTTAAACTTCCCTGCTGTAAAAAGTCGAGATAGGTTTTGATATTTGAAACATTCCATTGTCTTGATTTTCCGTCGAATGAATGCGCTGATGGGCCAATTCCCAAATATTTTTCGCCCGTCCAGTAGGCTGAGTTGTGCTTCGACTTTTTGCCGGGCAGCGAAAAATTTGAAATTTCATAATGTTCGTAGCCATGTTTCTCGAGCATATCCATCAGAATCGAAAACTGAGCAATGGTTTTTTCCTCATCCACAGCTGAATATTTTCCCTTTTTAATTAAAAAATCGAGTGAAGTGCCTGTTTCGACGGTGAGCGAATAAGCAGAAATATGTGATATTTTGAGGTTTACAAGGGTTTTGATGTTTTCGGTCCAGGTTTCATCGCTGGCTCCGGGAATTCCGTAAATCAAATCACAACTCAGGTTGTCAAATCCTTTCGCGAGAACCTGCTTGATGGCCGACAGGGCTTTTTCGCCATTATGCCTGCGGTGAAGGTAGGAAAGATCTTTATCATCAAAAGACTGAATACCAATACTCAAGCGATTGATGAGCGTTGTACCCAATTCGTCCAGATACGTTGGATTAATATCGTCAGGATTGGCTTCCAGGGTAATTTCAGCATCATCAGCAACATCGAAAACCTCATGCACCAGCCCGATAATCCGGTTCACATCACCAACACCAATCAAGGAGGGTGTGCCCCCGCCAAAATAAACGGTATTTAATTTTTCACCGCCAAGGTACCTCTTTTGAAGCCTGATTTCCTGCAACAACGCTTCAACCACCTGATTTACATACTTTTGACTCGCAAGAGAGTAAAAATTACAATAGTGGCATTTTTGCCTGCAAAATGGGATGTGAATGTAAAGGCCGGCCATACTTAGCGCTGTTTTACATGCTTTCGCAGAATAATCCTGAAGGTGGTGCCTTTGTCGATGGTGGAGGTTTTCACGAAAATACGTCCCCGGTGGTAGTTTTTAATGATCCGTTCGGAAAGCGACAAACCCAGCCCCCAGCCACGTTTTTTGCTGGTGTAGCCCGGATTGAAAATGCTTTTGAATTTTCCTTTGGGAATGCCTTTTCCGGTATCGGAAATATCGATGTGAATGTGATCGGTGTCATCGGTAATATCCACAGTAAGTTTACCTGAGCTCCCCATGGCATCAATGGCATTTTTCACCAGGTTTTCGATCACCCACTCGAAAAGGTGAAGGTTTATTGGCACAACAATTTCGGCATCCGGGGCAGGACTTACCTCATAAATAATTTTTCGGGAGGTGCGTGGTTTAAGGTATTCAATCGAGTTGTAAATAACACTCACAATGTTTTCGTTGTTCAGCTTTGGGATGGAGCCAATTTTTGAAAACCTTTCGGTGATAATTTCGAGCCGGTTGACATCTTTGGCCAATTCGTCGATGGCATTGTTTTTCAGATTTTCCATTTTCAGCAATTCCATCCAGGCAATCATCGACGAAAGGGGTGTTCCCAACTGGTGGGCGGTTTCTTTGGCAAGCCCCACCCAAACCTGGTTCTGTTCCGACCGACGGGCAGTGCTGAACATCATATAGCCGATAAACAGAAATAACGCAATGATGGCCAGCTGAATAATTGGATAATATTTGAGCTGTGTGAGCAGGTACGAACCCTGATAAAAAATATAGCTTTTGCCCATGTCGGCAAATTCGATTTCGATCGGGGTGTTGTCGTATTCCATTTCGGCAATGGTATGTTCAACAGCGGCCGGGTCAATAATTTTGGAGGCCTGAATATTTCCGGAGGCAATAACGTTCCGTTTGGTGCTGTCGGTAATGATAACCGGCACCGATGCTGCATTAATAACCACCTCCGAAAAAAATGAACGCACCAAATCATCCAGCACTTCCTTGAGTTCGGTATAAAGTTTTGAATCTTTGTAATACAGGTAGTTTTTCCGGTTTTGGTAATATCTTGCCTCAATGGGCTCGTAAACCGAGAATTCTTTCAACAGGTCGCCCCGCAGATAATCAATCGTATCTTTATCGAAATTAACATTTTTGGCATTGATAATTTTGCCTTTTTCATCAGTCAGAATAACCGGAATGGTACTGTTTGAGCGGATAATGTCCACATAAAATGTAAGATCGGCTTCAGGATTATCGGTTTTTATGAGTTGTTTGTAGGCTTCTGCCAACAAAATAACCCGCTTGCGGTCCTGCTCCCTGATTTGTTTGAAAAAATTCTCGATGTATTTTACCAGCGAAGTTTTACGATGAATGGCATCAGCCCAGATACGGATGTTTTTTTCCTCTTCCCTGGCAACTTTATTCACCATGATGTTGGTGTACCACATCGAAACGGCAACAATGGCTATTGCAACTGCAAGCAACACGAGTTTCCATTGTTTTTTGCGGGTGTAAATATTCAAAATGTACGCTGTTTTAAAATATTACACTTAACGTGAAAATAAGGGGCTTAGTATTGCTGAAAGCATGGGAACATCAATGCCTTGCAAACCGTTTTGAAGATGCAATTGTGCTACCTTTGCATTTTACAACAAAAACAGTTTTGACATGAAAACGCCCGCAAACCATTTGATCACACACATGAAAACAAAGGCAGGACAGCCTCCGGGTCATCTGCATTTTGTTGATGAACATCATCATGAACCAACAGTGATTACACTGATTTCGTATGCCGAAAATTTTTACAGGAAAACACCCGTTGACGACGTTCAAATGCTACCGGGGCTGCTCAGTTCCGAGGCTGTTCATTGGATAGCGGTTACCGGTTTCCGCAATGTTGAGGTGATTGAACAGTTAGGTCAGGCGCTCAGCATTCATCCGCTGCTGATTGAAGACATCATGAATGTGGAGCACTTATCGAAAGCCGAAGAAATTGATGAACACCTGTTTCTCACCCTCAACATCCTGACCCTTGAAAACAGCGGGCAGCCCATTGGCAAAAACCACATCAGCTTTGTACTTGGAAGCAACTATCTGGTTTCCTTCACTCAAAAACATACCGATATTTTCGACACATTTGTTTTACGGATCGAAAATTCCTTCGGAAAAGTACGATCACGCAAAAACGATTATTTGTTTTACCGGCTGACGGACATTATTGTCGATAATTATTTCCTGTTGTTCGGAGATTTTGACGAAAGACTCGAAAAAATGGAAGACGAACTTATGCGTAATCAGTCAGTTAACCTTGCCACCAACATACAGGGCTACAAAAAGGCGTTGCTTTTCTTTCGAAGAAACATTTTTCCGGTTTACGAATCAATCCGCTTCATCCAGAAAAGCGATGGAAAACACATTCGCCGGCAAACCCATAATTTTATAAACGACACTGCCGACCACCTCAATCAGCTTGTACAAATTATAGAAGGATACCGCGAAACCGTAACCAGCCTGATGGAACTGCAAATGGCCAATAACTCGAACCGGATGAACAATGTCATGAAAACCCTTACACTGATTTCAACGGTTTTCATACCGCTCACGTTTTTCACCGGCATTTATGGAATGAATTTCGAGTTTATGCCCGAACTGAAATTGCCATGGGCTTACCCGGTATTTTTAGGATTCATGCTGTTTGTCGGCACCAGTATGTGGCTCTACATGAAACGGAAAAAGTGGTTTTAACTTTTTCTTTTCATTTTCAGCTGAGCCACCCCCCGCAACAGGACGATAAAGCTCTATTTCATATGAAGTACTGTTTATCAATATTTTATCAATTATTTAATGAAGAAATTACGAAATTTGTGATTGGGTATTCATCTTTACAATTCCCAAAATAGTAAAATTTTCATGTTTAAATCTTTAAACCTATGCTGACATTTGATAAGTAATATCTTTGTTTCGATAAAGCCATTTTGGACTTTTTTTAATTATCAAACTTAATGTTTATTAAAACTAATCGCTTATGAAAAAAGTTACGCTCTTCGCGGCGCTGATGCTGTTGTGCACGTGGCAGATTGCGTTGGCCCAGAAGTCTGTCACCGGCAAAGTGACGGATGCTGTTGACGGCTCCACACTGCCAGGTGTCAATGTTGTTGTAAAGGGAACATCCATTGGTACCACTACCGACATGAATGGTTCCTACACACTGAAAGCTGTTGAAAACACCGAAACGCTTGTATTCTCGTTTGTAGGATACGAAAGCACTGAGGTGCTTATCGGCACACAATCGGTGATTAATGTTTCGCTTAAACCACTTACCGAGCAACTGGGTGAGGTTGTGGTGACTGCACTGGGTATCAGGCGCGATAAAAAAGCGCTTGGTTATTCGATGCAGGAATTAAAGGGAGAAACCATGACCGAAACCCGAGACCCCAATGTGGTGAACTCGCTGAACGGAAAAATTGCCGGTCTGCAGGTCAGGCAGGCATCAACCGGGCCTTCGGGCTCCTCGCGAATTATTATTCGCGGTAACAATTCAATCTCTTCAAACAACCAGCCTTTGCTTGTTGTTGACGGTATTCCTGTTAACAGTTCAACCGGTGGAACCGACGATTACTGGGGAAACCGCAATGTTGACCGCGGATCAGGAATCTCGGACATTTCGCCCGACGACATCGAATCCATTTCGGTACTCAAAGGCCCTGCCGCTTCTGCACTTTACGGAAGTCGCGCCGGAAACGGAGTCATCATGATTACCACCAAAAAAGGCACACTGAAAAAAGGTCTTGGCATCATGATCAACTCGAACACAACCTTTGAAAGCCCAATGGAAACGCCCGACTTTCAAAATGTTTACGGACAAGGCCTGAATGGTGCTTTTGATGTAACCAAAGCCGGAAGCTGGGGTGGAAAAATGGATAATTCGCAGGTCGAAGCCCTCATGGGCACAAAACCCTATTCATCATCAGGAAATGATCTTTACAAAGACTTTTTAAGAACCGGGGTTACGGCCACCAATAGCGTAGAACTTTCTACCGGAAGCGAGAATCAGACCTTGCGGCTTGGCATCACCCGGCTCGACAACAAAGGAGTGGTTCCAAACAGCAAATTCAACAGAACATCGGTCGATTTGAGAACTACGGGCAAATGGAATAAATTGTCGGCAGATGTTAAAATTAACTACATCAACCAGAATACCGAAAACAGGATTAAGCTTGCCAGCGACCCTGACAATATTTTCCTCAACTACCTGCTGATGCCCCGCAGTGTTGCCATGAGCGACTACCAAAACTATGAACAATACAATTATGCTTTTGAACAGTATGGCGCACCTGCTTCCTACATTTCGGAATATGGTGGAATGTCGCGCAATCCTTACTGGTCGGCCTACCGCAATACAAACTCCGATATACGCGACAGGATTATCGGATTTGCCGCATTGCAATACGATTTCACTTCATGGCTGAATTTGAGGGTGCGTTACGGACTCGACCAAACCACCTCAAAATACCAGGATCAGCTTGCCACCGGAACACCTTACTGGTTTACACAGGGGTACACTGGTGATTACCGGATCATCAGCGAAAAATTCCAGGAACAAAACGCCGATTTCCTGCTTACCGGACAAGGCAAACTTGCCGGAAAACTTCGTGGCGTATTTTCGTTTGGCGGAAACTGGATGAATTTCAAATCGAACTGGCAGCTCGCTCAGGCACAAGGACTTGTTATTCCCGATTTTTATGCAGTATCTAACGGCGTAAACCGCGAAACCGGCTATACGTACAAAGAAAAAGAGATCAGATCGTTTTACGGGACGGCTTCATTATCATGGGACGACTGGGCTTACCTGGATATTACCGGACGTAATGATGTTTCTTCAACATTACCCTCTTCCAACCGTTCGTATTTCTACCCGTCGTTTGGTGGTAGCATCATTGTGTCGCAGCTGCTCGAAAACAATGATATTAAAACGGGCGCCCTTAGTTTTGCCAAAGTACGCGCATCGTGGGCCGAAGTTGGAAACGACACCGACCCCTATATGCTTGAGGATTATTACAACATTCAGTACCTGAATGGCGTATTGACTTCATGGCGCGATAATTACAAAACCAATCCCAACCTGAAACCCGAGAGTATCCGTTCCTCCGAACTGGGCTTCGATGTAAGGTTTTTCAACAACCGTTTAGGACTCGATTTCACCTGGTACAAGAAAAATGCTTTCGACCAGATTCTCAGAATTGCTGTTCCGCCAGCTACCGGCTATCAATATGAAATTGTAAATGCCGGGAATGTTCAAAATAAAGGTATTGAACTGGCATTGAATGGTTTAGCAGTTCAGAAAAGCGACTTTAGCTGGAATTTCGTATTAAACTATTCAAAGAACAAAAACAAGATTATCGAACTTACCGACGACACCAAAGTTCAGGTACTTAGCGATGGTTCAGTTTCTTTCCTGAAAATAGTTGCTGAAGAAGGCGGCGAATACGGTGATCTTTTGGGATACACCTATCAGCGCAACGACGCAGGCCAGATTATTGTTGACGACAACGGTATTCCGATGCGGTCGGAAGAAATGACAAAACTCGGCAACTACCAGCCCGACTGGATGATGGGATTCTACAACAACTTCAAGATTTACGGTTTCGACCTGGGATTCCTCATCGACATGCGCAAAGGTGGCGATGTGTACATGGGGTCACTCAGAACCGGCGCCGCCAATGGAAACCTTGAAATGACATTAGACAACAGAGAAACGGGTTTTGTGGTTCCCAACTCGGTAAAAGCCGACGGCACTGCCAACGACAAAGCCATTCTGGCGCAGGACTACTGGTCAGGTATTTCAGGAATTACCGAAGAATGGATTTACGATGCAACCAATATTTGTTTCAGGGAACTGAACATTGGCTACACCCTTCCCGCTTCCTTCTCCGGCAAACTGAAAATGAATTCAATCAGACTTAGCCTGGTTGGACGCAACCTGTTTATGATTTCAAGCAAAACCAAAGGATTCAATCCCGAAGGAACGTATTCGACAGGAAATGCACAGGGGCTCGAATATGGCACCATGCCTCTGCTGCGCAGCCTCGGGTTTAACATCAATCTTAACTTCTAACCATTAAAATTATTTACGCATGAAAACCAAAGTATATTTATTACTGCTACTTGCATTCGGTTTGTTTTCCTGCTCCGATTTAGACGATATGAACAAGGACCCAAACCGCCCTACAGGAGATATGTACGACTTCAGCCGCTCACAGATTTCAACCCTATTGCGCACGGGTTCTACCTACAATGGTGCACATATTTTTCAACGGGTTAAAAATCTGCACATCGACCTTTATTCCCAAATGTTGGACGAAGTTCCATCAGGATGGACCAACACCCGTAACTATTTCAGCAACGACGGATGGACCATCGACTATTGGAATTCAGCGCCGGCATGGGTTTCACAGCTCAACACAATTATTAATCTGGGTAAAGATGATCCAAACCGCATCAACACGGTGGCTCTCGCCAAAATCTGGCGTGTATTCATCCAAAGCCAGGCCTGCGACCTGTTTGGGGTAATGCCTTTCCCAAGCTACAAAGAAATTGTGGATAACCCACCTTATGTTTCGGTTCAGGCGCAGTACGCCGAATTTTTTGCAGAACTCGATGAAGCCGTCGGGATGTTCGATCCTGCCAAAGGTTTTCTTACAGCCAATGAAGACATGATTTTTGGCGGAAGCCTCGATTTGTGGAAAAAATTCGCCAACTCCCTCCGTTTACGGCTGGCCATGAGGGTTTCGGAAACTGATGCAGCACTCTGCACCGCTCAGGCTACAGCTGCCATAGCCGGCGGCGTCATGGAGTCAGCGGCTGATGATGCCAAATGCCCGCCATCAAACTACGGATGGGGCAACGATTACAACTACACCCTGCTGTTTGCCTGGGGAGAAACCCAGCACATGACCTCATCCTTCGAAAAACTCGTGACCAACATCGGGGGTATTGCATGGCCCGAATCGGTAGTGGCAACCACAAAGCCCGACAAAGTTGACCCGCGTGCCGTGGTCATGTTCAATCCTTCGGCTGAAGGAAGTTGGAAAGGTGTTCCTCCCGGATTACATCCCAACAATGTTAATATTCCGCCAAACAGCAAAGCTGAAATCGCCATTTTAGGAACGTTCATCGTTGGCCCTGAAGGCGCACGAAACATCACCAGGCCTTACGATTTATTGCTATATGAAGAAGTTTGTTTCCTGAAAGCCGAGGCAATGGAACGTGGATTTGTAACAGGCGATGCCAAAACCGAGTACGAAAACGGCGTTGTTGCCTCATTTGCGCGCTGGGGAGTTGCAGGCGCCACTGAATACCTGGCTTCTACCGAGAAAAATATGGCCGGAACCAGCGCCAGTTACGACGACGGCGCCGGCGCCGGAAATACAAGACTCGAAAAAATCATCACGCAAAAATTCATCTCAGCATTCCCCGATGTTTCCATCGAAGCCTGGAGCGACAAACGCCGGCTCAACCTGCCACGGTTTGATGTCCCCGCATATCGCGACCCCGCAATTTGGGCTGCTATGCCTGAAAATTTTGCCGACGGAAGCAGCTTCATGAAAAGGGTGAAAATCCCCGATTCGGAAGCAGTAAACAATGCCGTTGAATACGAAAAAGGGGTTGCCCTCATGGGCGCAGGTGGCGACAGAACCACCACACCACTCTGGTGGGACCTCAACAAAAACTATTGCACATCGCCGCAATAATTATTTCATACAGAAATAATTTAAAGCAAAAAGTAAGGTCAGGCATCTCAGTTGGGGTGCCTGACTTTTTTTTACAAACAATTTTTATAAGTCTTTCAAACTTTGCGAGTTTCAGCCTTTAATTATTTTTGCAGCATTATTCACAAAAAATACCATTTATGAAAAGGATTTTAGCATTCTCATTTGCGTTGCTGGTATTCACCAGTTTAATCTTCGACCTGTTTAACCATCAAAAAGCTATGGCTCAAAAACAAATTCCACTTGAAGATTTCTTCAAAAACCCTGAGAAATCAGGCTACCAGATTTCGCCTGACGGAAAATATTTTTCCTACACAGCACCTTACGAAAGCCGCATGAACATTTTTGTTCAGGAAATTGGAAAAGATAAAGCCACGCGGTTGACAAGCGAAACCGACCGCGACATCATGGGCTACTATTGGGCAAATCCCAACCGCATCCTGTACCTGAAAGACAATGGCGGCGATGAAAACTTTGCCTTATATGGCGTTGACAAAAACGGAAAAAACCTGAAATGCCTCACCTGTTTTGACGGTGTGCGCACCACCATTATCGACGACCTGGAAGAAATTCCCAGCGAAGTAATCGTTGGCCTGAACAAAAGAGACCCTCAGGTTTTCGACCCGTACCGGTTAAACATCGAAACCGGTGAAATGACCATGTTAGCCGAAAATCCAGGAAATATTCAGGGCTGGATGACCGACCATGATGGAAAACTCAGGGTAGCTTTTGCCATTGTTGACGGCATCAACACCCAGATACTTTACCGCGCTAACGAAACCGAAGAATTTAAACCTGTGCTCACCACCAATTTCAAAGAATCGGTGTCACCCCACTTCTTCACTTTCGACAATAAAAATGTGTATGCAAGTTCAAACCTTGGCCGCGACAAATCGGCCATAGTTCTTTTCGACATTGCCACCGGAAAAGAATTAGAGGTGCTTTACGAAAATCCGAACTACGATGTTGAAGGATTGTTTTACTCAAAAAAGAGAAAAGTGCTGACGGCAGCATCCTATACTTCAGTCAAACGCGAACGTCATTTCTTCGATCACGAAACCCAAGCCCTGTTCGAAAGGTTGAACAAAGACCTTGGTAATTACGAAATTGGCATTTCATCAACCAACAAGGCAGAGGATATGTACATGATCCGCACCTACTCCGATAAATCGCTTGGCGCTTATTTTCTGTATGACAAGAAAAAAGATGCCCTCACAAAAATTCACGATGTTAGCCCCTGGCTCGACGAAAAAGAAATGGCCAATGTATTTCCCATTTCCTACTCAGCCCGCGATGGTGTTGTCATCCCCGGATATTTAACCCTGCCCAAAGGACTTTCCATGGCTACAGCCAAAAACCTGCCGGTTGTTGTCAATCCTCACGGCGGCCCCTGGGCGCGCGACGAATGGGGGTTTAACCCTGAAGTACAGTTCCTTGCCAATCGTGGTTTTGCAGTTCTGCAGATGAACTTCCGCGGCTCGACTGGCTATGGCCGCGAATTCTGGGAAAAATCGTTCAAGGAATGGGGTCTCGATATGCAAAACGACATCACCGATGGGGTTTACTGGCTCATCAACAAAGGCATAGCCGATAAAAACCGGGTGGCCATTTATGGAGCAAGTTATGGCGGATATGCCACACTTCAGGGTGTGGTGGTTACCCCCACCTTATATGCTGCAGCCGTTGATTATGTTGGCGTATCAAACCTCTTTACCTTCATGCAGACCATTCCTCCGTACTGGAAACCCATGTTGGACATGATGTACGAAATGGTGGGAAATCCTGAAACCGACAGCATCCAGTTCAAGGCTACTTCACCCGCTCTGAATGCGGATAAAATTATGACCCCCTTGTTTGTCGCACAGGGCGCCAACGACCCGCGCGTCAACATCAACGAAAGCAACCAAATTGTGGATGCCCTGAAAAATAGGGGTATCGACGTGGAATACATGGTGAAGGAAAACGAAGGACATGGCTTTTATAACGAAGAAAACCGCTTCGATTTTTACCGGGCCATGGAAAAATTCCTGGCAAAATACCTCATGAAATAATTTCTTCCAAAAATTATGAATGCAAACAGGCTGTCTGATGGTTTCAGGCAGCCTGTTTTTTTAAAAAAGGATAGCAAACGAATTGTTACTTTACAGATTTCACAGGCATTAGCGGAACCAAAACTTCTTCAAATAAATGTGATTTGCAGGTAAATTATCTTATGTTTTATAAGGATTTCAGGGCAGTAAAACCAGGCTTTTGTATTTGACAAAAGTCCTGGTAGGGCGAAGTTTGAATCATTGAGTCCAGTCTAAAAACTAATTTTTCGCCACTAAGCCTGTACTGAGCTTGCCGAAGTAACACAAAAACCTGTCTGCCTGCCTTCGTACCCCTGGTAGGCAGGCCTCCAGGCAGGCACGAATTTTAGGAATTTTTAAATTAATGATATTCAATGATTTGATTTTTTTGTGTTTTCGTGATTTTTAGGCATTTTCTAAAACACAACCTTTTTAGATTGGGCTCATCATTTTTTTACAAACCATTACAAAACAAATCCCAGCCAAAACTTTCACCCGGGTCTTTTTGCAAATTGCGATTACCTTTGCACTCCCGGAATAGGCTGGTTGCACATCCTGACAAACTGCGGTGTTCATTGACTGGCCAAATTCAGGTAAACTAATTAAGAAACTATGACTAACTCACTGATTAAGGCAGGTTTGATATTCCTGACAAGTATGATAATGATGTCGTGCGGCGGAGACAAAGCCGGCAAAAGAGATGATAAAAGGCAAAAAATGGAGATTGAGGCTTTTGTTGTAACCGCCTCAAACCTGGATAACATCATAAAAACCACCGGCAGCATTCTGCCCAACGAAAAGATGGAACTTCGCAGCGAAGTTTCGGGGAGAATAGAAAGGCTGGGCTTTACTGAGGGAACGCAGGTTGAGAAAGGAACGCTGCTGGTTCAGATCGACGATTCGGAACTTCAGGCACAACTGCAAAAACTGAATGCTCAGCTAAGAATTGCCAAAGAAGACGAAAACCGTAAACTGCAGCTGTTAGCCATCAACGGCATCTCGCAGGAAATTTATGATGCATCGCTGGCAAAACTTGAAGAACTGGAAGCCGATATTGCCCTCACCAATTCCAAAATCAGGAAATCGAAGATTATCGCCCCTTTCACCGGGAAAATAGGATTGAGGATGGTTAGCGAGGGCGCATGGGTTTCAACCGGCGAGATCATTTCAACCCTGGTTCAATCCAACCCTGTCAAAGTCGAATTTTGTGTTCCCGAAAGGTATTCAGGATTTCTGGAAAAAGGCATGAAAGTAAGTTTTACACTTTCGGGTTTGGCCGATACGGTGCATGCTGAAATTTATGCCACCGAGCCTCAGATTGACGCCAGCACACGATCGATGCGGGTGCGGGCACTAACCCCCAACCCTACAGGAAAACTCATACCCGGCGCCTTTGCTGAACTGACCATAAATCTTGGAACCATAAACGATGCACTAATGGTACCTACACTCACCATTGTACCCCTGCTTAACAGCCAGAATATTTTTGTGGTAAAAAATGGCCGGGCACGGCTTGTAGAAGTGCAGACCGGCATCAGAACCGAAAAAATGCTTCAGGTTACACAAGGCATTGCCAATGGCGATACCATAGCAACAACTGGTCTGTTGGCACTCAAAGATTACATGCCTGTGTCGGTAATTAAAAGCACAAAATAAAAAATACCGGACAACCATGAATATTTCCTCAGTTTTCATCAACCGACCGGTATTTGCCACCGTGGTTTCTATTCTGATACTGCTGTTTGGGTTTATCGGATTCACTTTTTTAGGCGTGCGCGAGTATCCCAGCGTTGATCCGCCGGTGGTAACCGTCATGACCAACTACCCCGGTGCAAACACCGACGTCATCGAATCGCAGATCACCGAGCCTCTCGAAGAAGCCATCAGCGGCATTGCAGGCATCCGCACGCTTACCTCCACCAGCAGCGACGGGCGAAGCACCATCGTCGTAGAGTTCAACCTGGGTGTTGACATGGAAGCTGCTGCCAACGATGTACGCGACAAAGTTTCGGCTGCCATTCGCAGCCTTCCGGCTGATGCCGACCCACCCGTTGTGGTGAAATCGGATGCCGATGCCCAGACCATCCTTTCGATAACCGTACAAAGCGACAAGCGAAACCTCACCGAACTCACTGATTTCGCCAACAATACCTTTAAAGAGCGCCTGCAAACCATCGAAGGCGTGAGCGAAATAAGGATTTGGGGCGAACAAAAATATTCGATGAAGCTCGAATTCAACGCCCTTAAGCTGGCTGCTTACGGGCTTACTCCACTTGATGTGCGCACAGCCCTGCTGCGTGAAAACATCGAAATCCCTTCAGGAAGAATTGAAGGCCTTACCAACGAACTCACCATCAGGACTTTTGGTCGGTTGACCACGGTTGACGACTTCAACAACCTGATTATAACCGAAAAAAACGGAACCCTGATCAGGATGAGCGACATTGGCGAGGCCCGGCTTGCCCCCGAAAACGAAAGAACCCGTATGCGTGGCAACGGAGGAATCCCGCAAGTGGGCGTGGCTTTGAATCCTCAGCCCGGCGCCAATTATATCGACATCGTGGATGAAGCCTACCGGCGGGTAGCGCAAATTAAAAAAGACCTTCCACCCGACATTAAAACCGGTGTTGCCTTAGACACTACCGAGACCATCCGCAAAGCCATTACCGAAGTTGAAGAAACCATCATCGTAGCATTTTTGCTTGTGGTAATGATCATTTTCCTCTTTTTGAGAAACTTCCGTACCACACTCATCCCGGTACTCGCCATCCCCATTTCGCTTATTGGCTCGTTTTTTATCATGTATATTGCCGGATTTTCCATCAACATTCTCACCTTGTTAGGTATCGTACTGGCTACTGGTATTGTGGTGGATGATGCCATTGTGGTGCTCGAAAACATCTTTTCGAAAGTTGAAAGGGGCATGAATCCAATCACTGCAGCCCACAAAGGGTCAAAAGAAATCGTTTTTGCCATTATTTCGACCACCATCACCCTGGCAGCTGTGTTTTTGCCCATTATTTTTCTGCAGGGATTAACCGGCCGGCTGTTCAGGGAATTTGGCATTGTGGTAGCCGGATCGGTCATCATTTCGGCGGTGGTTTCGCTCACACTGACGCCCATGATGAGTTCCAGGTTTTTGAAACATGAAAATCCAAACTGGTTTTTCAGGAAAACTGAACCATTTTTTATCAGACTTATTGATAGCTACAGCATTTCGGTGCAAAAGTTTGTAAACCATCCCTGGATGGGGCTGGTAGTGATGGCAATTGCATTTGGGATGATTTATTTCATCGGCAGTCAGCTTCCGTCAGAACTTGCACCCATGGAGGACAAGAGCCGTTTGCGCATTTCCTGCACCGCCCCCGAAGGTACCTCGTTCGATAAAATGGATGAATACATTGTAGGCATAACACAGTTGGTTGATACCTTACCCGAAAGGCAAACCATACTTGCCATAACATCCCCGGGTTTTGGGTCATCGTTGTCAACCAACACCGGCATGGTTAGGGTGAGCCTTGCACCTCCGGCAGAACGTGACAAAAGTCAGCAACAGATTGCTGACGAACTGACTGCCATTGTCAGGAAAATGAATTTTGCCCGCTCCTTTGTTATTCAGGAACAGACTATTGGCGCTGGCCGCGGAAGTTCATTTCCCGTGCAATATGTTATTCAGGCGCCCAGTTTTGATGAGCTGAAACGCGTTTTGCCGGTAATCATGGACAGTGTTCAAAACAATCCGGTTTTCAGCATGTACGATGTCAACCTGAAATTTAACAAGCCGGAGCTTAAAGTAGAAATTGACCGTAACAAAGCCCGCGAAATGGGGGTTTCGGTGCGCGACATTGCCGAAACCATCCAGCTTTATTTCAGCGGTACCAGATTTGGATATTATATTTTCAACGGAAAACAATACCAGGTAATAGGCCAGGCTACCCGCGACAACCGCAACGACCCCTTGGACCTGACCAGCATCACCGTGCGCAACAGAAGAGGCGAACCTGTTCAGATTGACAACCTAATAAAAATCACCAGTCAGAGTTCGCCACCACAGTTGTACCGGTTCAACAGGTACGTTTCGGCAACCATTTCGACCAACCTTGCTCCCGGTTACTCGCTTGGGCAGGGGCTCGAAGAAATGGACAAAATTGCATCCCAGACCCTTAACGACACTTTCAGCACCAGCCTGGCTGGCGTTTCGAAAGAGTTTACCGAAAGCTCGAACAGCCTGATTTTTGCTTTTCTGCTTGCGCTTGTTTTAATCTACCTGATCCTGGCAGCGCAGTTCGAGAGCTTTTCCGATCCGCTCATCATCATGCTTACCGTGCCGCTGGCATTGGCGGGTGGTGTGCTGTCGCTTTGGATTTTCGGCCATACCCTCAACATTTTCAGCGAAATCGGAGTCATTGTTTTGGTAGGGATAGTTACCAAAAATGGCATTCTGATCGTCGAATTTGCCAATCAGCGCCGCGAACAGGGGCTTCCAAAATCTGCTGCCATTGTGGATGCCGCCACACAGCGGTTCAGGCCAATCCTGATGACCAGCCTGGCCACCATTCTGGGGGCGCTGCCCATCGCCCTTGCATTAGGCGAAGCCTCAACAAGCCGCATCCCCATGGGCATTGTCATCATTGGCGGACTGTCGTTTTCGCTCATCCTTACCTTGTTCGTCATACCGGCTCTCTACCTTTATTTATCATCACATAAAATGAAAAAATATGAAGATGAGGCATAGTCTGTTCACAGCAATCCTGGTGTTGATGTTTGCAGGTTTTAATCTGAATGGAAAATCACAGACAACCTCAGATACAATCAGCTTTCAGGAAATTCTTTCGATAGCCCTGGCAAACAATTTTCAACTCACTGTGTTGAACAACGAAGTTGAAATTGTTCAAAACAACAACACCGCCGGTTCCGCCGGATTACTTCCAACCGTGGGAATATCAGCCACCAACAACAATTCAGTTACCAACAGCCGGCAAACATTTTACGACGGACGGGTGCGTGAGGCAACGCATGCTTTCAACAATTCCTTTAATGCGCTGGCAAGCCTCAACTGGACAGTTTTTGAAGGCAGAAAGCTGATGGCGGAAAAATATAAACTGGAAGAACTGGAAAACATTGGAATCATCAACCTTCAGTACCAGACCGAGTTGCTTAGCCTAAACCTGGCCACGCTTTATTACCAGCTTGTTCAGGAGCAAAAGTTGTTGCAGGTGCTGCGCTACACCCTCGAAGTGAGCCGTGCCCGGCTTGTGTTGGCCGAAAAAAAATTCTCGCTTGGCGCCGCCTCCGAAGTTGATCTGAACCAGGCCAGGATAGATTGGAGCACCGACAGCACTTCATTAATCAGGCAGGATGTGATGATCAAAAACCTGGTTGCCGACATCAACGCACTGGCTGGCAGATCGCCTGAAATCAAATTTTCGGCTGTGCATGATATTTTTCTGAGGGAAAAAGCCAACTATAACAGCCTGCTCGATTCGATGCTTGCCCAGAATTATTCACTACTACTCATGCGTGCCGACGTTCAGGTAAAATTTCTGAACATCAGGCAAAAAAGGGCTGCTACCATGCCAGCACTCAGCCTTTTTACAAACTACCAGTACAACACCTCACGCAGCGAAACAGGCATTGTTGAAACCAGCACCCAAACCGGCCCTGCCTTTGGTTTTAACCTTAATTACACGCTTTTTGACGGACTGAACAACCGGCGTGAAATTGCAAACAGCAAACTCGAACACCAGTCGGCACAGGTGAGGGTTGACGAAACCATCAACGCCCTTCACACCGGACTCTACAAAATGTTCAACACCTATACCGGCGCTGAAAAACAAGTTACCCTCGAGCAGAAAAACCTCGAAAATGCCCGTAAAAACCTGTCCATTGCCATCGAATTGTATAAATCGGGCGCCATCAATGAGATCGAATTCCGGGACATTCAGCGTAAAGCCCTCGAAGCCGAAAACCGCTTGCTGGTTGCCGAATACACCACCAAAATTGCTGAACTCAGCCTGCGGCAGATAAGCGGTACACTGAGGTTTTAGCAGACACTGCCAGTCCACTTCAACATACCCGTTTACCTGTGGTATGCCAGCAATTGCTATGTTCCATTTCTTTGATTTAAGATGAAATTACCGAAAAAGAAAATTTCGCTGTGCAACCTTTTTAGCAAAATGTATCTGAGTAGCGTAACACAATGAATGAAAACGAATTAATAAAAGCATGTTATCATGGTGATGTAAACGCCATGAAAACTTTGTACGAGCGGAATTATTCCACGATGCTGGGCATTTGCCGAAGGTATTCGCCACGTAAGGTTGATGCTGAAGATTTGCTTCATGACGGGTTTTTGAAAATATTCAAGGATATTGGGTCATACTCCTACAAAGGAAGTTTTGAAGGCTGGATGAAAAGGATTATGATAAACACGGTTCTTTCGCATCTGCGCAAAGCAAAGCGGGAAAATACAGTTGAGCATAATGATTATTTTGTTGAGGAATACCATGATGACGCTGAAAACACGGAAACCCAATCAGAGCTGATCCTGAATACCGAATTTTCGAAGGAAGAACTGATTGAAACGATTCAGACACTTCCTCCGGGTTATCAGCAGGTTTTGAACCTGTATGTGATTGATGGATATCAGCATAACGAAATTTCGGAAATGTTAGGCATCAATGTCGGAACTTCGAAATCGCAGCTCAACAGGGCGCGTAAGCTGATGAAGCATAAACTTTTTGAAATGGCGCTGGAAAGAAACAAAGTATTGCACGAGAATTTTGATCATTGAAAAATAAACGATTAACAAGTAGATAAAATGAACAATAAAGATAAAGTGGTAGATAAAATCCTGAGGGGGCTTACCGATTACAAGCCACAGGCCAAGCCCGATTGGGATTCGTTTTACCTGCACTACAACACCCATATTGTTGACCGAAACACCACTGCGGCAAAAATTGCAGGAAAAAAAATCAGCTCTGCCGGTTTGCGCAACGCGGCAATAGCCTTTGTTGCTGTAGCCGGCTTCATTGCCTCTTACTTCCTGTTTTTCAACGGTTCGTCCAACACAACTGACGGACAACCGATTGATTGCACCCAACCCCAATCCAACCAAAACACAGTACTTCCAAACACAACAATCATTGAGGATAACGCAGCTTTGCAACCTTCAAATCAGGATATACCCTCCACAGCATTGCCTGGAAACGAAATAATGAAAAACACAGGTTCGGGAGCGGACATCGGCAAGTATCCGGCAGCAGATGATAAAACGCTGCCAACCATTGTTGAACCACCGACGAATAAGGGCCTTGAATCATCGTCTGATGGAAATGAAAATCTCATCAAGTCCGGTGATTCGCTCTCTGAACAACCTGTGTATATTAAGAAAACCGTGATCATTACTGATACGGTAAGAATTACCCGCCCCCATAAAAAATAATTGGTCGTAATGTTTTTATGTAGTTACTCATTTGTAATTTTGACTTTTGGTCAGAATATTGAAATGAGGGTATTTGAATGATTAAAAAAGAATTCCTGAGCTTTTTTTACTTATTGTTTTTGATTCCTTCAATAGATTCAAGTTGCAGGGAAACCATGCTTTACACCCATCACAGCGAAACTGAGCACTACATACCCGCACCCGACACCATTTACCAGACTGACACCGTGTACCAACACATCATTGTTTACGACACCCTGTATTATGAGGACTCGCCTCAGCAAACCGATACGACAGCCATCTCTGACACAATTATTGAACTCACTGATAGTGCCGTAATCATCAAAAACAGGCTAAGGCTGAATTTGAAACAAAAAAAAACAATCTATCTCAACCAGGAATTAAAGTTTATTGCAAATCCTGAGAGAGCGTTTGAAGAAATGCCCAAGCCCAAAAAAAACAAGAAAACAGCAGCATTCACTCCCATCGAAAACAGTGAGCAAAAAGATAAAAAGCAGTTCAGGGATAATGATGCCGAAACCGGGGAAAATAAAGCGCTGATAAACCTTGAACCCGTTACTTATTACCTGCGCGACACCATATATTTTACCGATACCATTGTTACCCGCGAAATGGAGTACGACACGGTATTTTTTACCAACAGCAGCAATGCTGATACAACCATTACAACATATACTGAATTTGAAAAAATGGGGAAACTGGTCATGGCCATCGAAACGGTGAAATTTACCGTTAGCAGGAAGGAAAGCATTTTTATGGAAAAAAATACCAGGGCCATTTACAAACCACCATCAAATAACCCAGTTGATCAGCCAAATAAAAAAAACAGGACAACAATCCGCCATCAGTCATCGGCAAACAAAAGGTGGCGCCGCGAATCAAGATATGCAGCGCGTGAATTCCCCGAAAAGAACATTGATTATTCGACCCAGGTCAATGGTAGTTTGACGGTTTTTAAACCCGAAATATCATTCAGATACAACGACATCGAATCGGAGGAATACGCTAAATACCTGAATGACAACACTAATTCAGGGAATTCGTTTGGCGGAAGCCTGAGCTACACCTACTTCAGGGACAGGTATGGGTGGGAAACGGGTGTTGGTTTTGCAAAGCAGAAATATTCGATCGACCATTCGTACTCTGCCACGCAAATAGACTCAACCCTGTTGTGGGAATATTTTGAAACATCGTTTTACGAATACGACACCACCTGGTATATGAATTTCGACCATTTTCTTGAAACCGGTGAAGTTGTTCTTATCCCACATGTTGATTCATCGTTGGTTCAGGTAACCGATTCGATAAGGAAAACCGATTATGATACTTCCTACGTCAGCAAGCGGGCAAAATACAACTATTCCTACTCATTTCTGGAAATTCCGGTCATAGGACGGCTTAAGCTTTTCGATGGAAAAGTGTCGGGGCAACTGGCAATTGGCGTAATACCTTCGTTTCTGATATCTAAAAACGGAATGCTGCCCGATAAAGAAACATCCACTCCGGTTAAAGCCAGTGAAATGAAGTACGATGTTGGGTTCTGTCTTTCGGGTTATGGCGCAATCTCATTATTGTACCGGTTTAACACAAAGTGCTCTTTTTTTATTGAACCTTACTACATGCACAACCTTTATTCTTCCATTAAAAACGATGATTTCAGGGTTAAAACCAATTCGTTCGGAGCCCGGTTCGGGTTATCCTACATGCTTTTTTCATCAAAAAACAATAAAATCAGATAATGAAATCAGGAATAGCGGCCAGTTTACTTGTTCTACTTTTTTCGGTATTATTCCTTACCGGGAAAGCAAGCGTCTTTCACATTGATGGATACGTTATTACCGAAGCTGATCATTATGCCCTACCCGACCAGATTGTTGAGGTGATCGATCCTACGGGCAGTCCGCTTGCCTGGTTTATCACAAACCAGAATGGATTGTATTCGGGTGATTTTGAAATTGATCAATCAATCTATGCCTACGTCACCGTAGAGGTATCGAAAACCTGCGATTTCGAGGTGGTTGTTTATAGTGTGGATTTGATGCTCGACAATCCGTACCTGGTTCACAATTTCCTGGTATGCGATTTTCGCAGTTGCAGGGCAAACTTTTATTATACTCAGATTGACGGGGATAACCTGGTTTTTGCATTCACCGACGTATCCTCGGGCAACATTACTTCCTGGTTGTGGAATTTTGGGGATGGACAAACATCAACTGAGCAACATCCGGTTCATCAGTACAACCAACCCGACCATTACGATGTTATTCTTGAAATAACCACCGATTCATGCGAGGATGACAGGCATAAAGGGCTTTTTGCCTTTCAGACCGACTGCCTGGCTGATTTTTCGTGGGAACAAACAAACCAGGGTAATGATTTGATGGTGCATTTTACCAGCGAGTCAACAGGTTCGTTTTCGCACCTGGAATGGAAATTTGGTGATGGCGGCGGATCAAATAATCCAAATCCGTGGCACCAATACGACGAACCGGGCGATTATGATGTTGAACTGCACATCTGGACACACGGTGGTGGCAACTGCAACCACAGCACCGAAAAAGTAGTCAGGGTACAACCTGCCTCCACCTGTTATGCATTGTTCACCTCCGTTCAAATCCATTCAGCCGAATACGAAGTTCAGTTTTCTGACACATCCATAGGCGAAGCAGATACCTGGTTGTGGAATTTTGGTGACGAAACCACTTCAACAGCACAACATCCATTGCATGTTTACCCCGATTCGGGGTTGTACTTGGTCAACCTCGAAATTAGTGGTAACGATGGTGTTTCTTCATTTTCGAAGTGGGTGATGGTTCAGCAAAGCGGCAACTGCACCCCCGATTTTTCATCTTCCCAACCTTCGATAGAGGAACCTCTGATTATTTTTAATAACCTCACAACAGGCGACTTTCTGGAATACCATTGGGACTTTGGTGATGGAACCACCTCGGCTGATACCTCTCCGGTACATGTATTTCCTGCTGCGGGATTTTACGATGTGAAGCTGCGTGTGGCTGGTTTTGGCTGCGCCGACTCCATCACCAGGCAACTCGAGGTACTTGGGCCACCGCCCTGTCAGGCGGCCTTCTCTTTCTACAGTCAAAGCCCTCAGGCTACTAAAATTTATTTTACAAATGAATCTGCAGGTTTGATAACCTCCTTCCAATGGAACTTCGGGGACGGAAATTATACTACTGAAGAAAATCCGGTACATGTTTACGAACAGTGGGGAAATTATGATGTATGGTTAAAAATTGATGCCATCGGGTGCACAGATTCGGTTCACCACCTGGTTCAGATTGCCGAACCTGAGTTTTGTCAGGCAGGCTATTCCTTCGCACAAAACAATCCGTTTGTGCCGGTTGTTGCGTTTACCAACCAATCTATTGGAATGGATTTTACTTCCTTCTGGGATTTTGGCGACGGAACTGTTTCGGAGGAAGAAAACCCGGTTCACGATTTTGTACAATGGGGTGATTATCAGGTTTGGCTGAAAATTGAAACTACAGGGGGATGCAAAGACTCTGTATCACAACTTATTCAGCTCACCGAACCTGAGTTTTGTCAGGCAGCATTTTCAACAGTACAGGAATACCCTCAGAGTCCGGTCATTACTTTTCAAAATGAATCAACAGGTGATGGCTTTTCATCATTTTGGGATTTTGGAGATGGTTTGTTTTCCGAAGAAACCCATCCTCAACACACTTATCTGAACCCGGGACAATTTTCGGTACTCTTGACCATCGAAACCATAGGCGGATGCACAGATTCGGTGATGCATAACATCGAAATACTTCCTCCATTCACTGTTTCCGGAATCGTAAAGGCAGGGGCCAACCTGTTTGGCTATGGTGAAATTTATCTCATAAAGACCGACGCGCCCGAAGGTTTTGATATTTTCGGCCAGACAGCATTGGGTGATGGCCATTTTACATTTTCCGGATTAACACCCGGAAGCTATCTTTTACAAGTGGTTCCTGAACTTGATTTTACTTTTCCTGTCATTCCCAATTACATCCCTACCTATTTTGGTGACCACAACCTGTGGCAATCAGCCGGACTGTTGCTAACCAGTGCTTTGCCCGAAACAGTGGTCATCAGTTTACTTTCTTACAACGATTTTTTTGATGGCTCTGCCTCAGTGGAGGGAAAAATACAACTTTTACCGGATGAAAATCCAGTTCTTGCAGTCATTTTCATTATTGACGAAAACGGGGAGGTAAATGATTACAGGGTTCCCGACGGTTCGGGAAATTTTTCATTCGATGACATTCCTTTCGGAAAATACATGCTCTACCCCGAAAAAGCAGGAAAAGCCGGTACAGCAATCACCATAGATGTTAACGAAATCAACCCCGAGGTGAGTGGCATTGTTTTTATCGAAACCGCCGACCGAATTTACCCTGAAGTGACCGAAATTAGCGAAACAGAACCTACAAGGCTGAATGTTTATCCTAATCCTGCCGACAGGCAAATTCAGTTTTTCATACCTGGTCATGGTCAAAACAACATAGCAGGTAAATTATCCATTCAAAATATAAGTGGAAGTTTTGCGATAGAATGCAGCATGATATCAGGGGAAAATTTCATTGACGTTTCACATCTCGACAACGGAATTTATTTCCTACATTTATGGTTTAAAAACGAATATTTTTGCACAAAGCTGATTATTCAGCACCAATAATATTTTCTGGTGGGTGCAACCTTAGCGCACTTGTGTACCTAATTGGAGAAAATAAAAAGAAATTATCAACGAATTTTTAAATTTTTATTTATGAAAAAACTTTTAACAACAATTGCTCTACTCTTGATGGTATTCAGTTTTCAACAACTGAGCGCCTATGATTTTACGGTAAGCGGACAGGTTTTGGGCACTGAACAAATGGTGCCACTGCCCGACCAGGAAGTCAAACTACACATTCATCAAACCCAGATTTTCGAAACTACCCTTACTGCGGAAGATGGAACTTATAGTTTTACTGTAATGATTCCTGACAGTGGAAGTTTTTATTATTGCGTGAAGACTTTCGATGAGTGTATTCATCACTACATTGTAAAAGAAGGTGAAGTTACACCCGAAGGGGCGTCAGAGAATTTTGTTGTGTGTGAAAATGGCGGAGGTGGCCAGTATGGCTGCGAAGCTGCCTTTACCTGGAGCGCCCACCCGCATCACCCGCTAA
>CALFEP010000197.1 GCA_937950125.1 uncultured Bacteroidota bacterium | reverse complement strand
ACCATTACCAACGAAAAGCCAAATGCCACGCACACCGGAGATGCCACCGGCACTAATGAATTAACCGTAACGGGTTTGCAGGGCAGGCCGGTTTATAATGCCGTCCCAACATTGGGTCAGGTATTGAAATGGACAGGAAACCGCTGGGCGCCGACAACGATGGAATCATACACAGCCGGTGACGGAATTAGCATCAGCGGTTATGTAATTTCAGCAAGCGATGTAAGCCCCACCAACGAAATTCAAACCCTTTCGCTTGCAGGAACCAACCTTTCGATTTCGGGTGGAAACACAGTTACTTTGCCGTCAGGTCTTCCTTCAGGATCAACAGGCAGCACGTTAAGGCACAATGGTACCTCCTGGATTGAAAACAATTTTTTATATAACGATGGTTCAAGTCTTGGTGTTGGGACAACATCACCATCAGCAAAGTTAACCCTGAACAATGGAAGTTTTCTGGCAACCGGCTCAACCGGCGAAACTCCTGTTGCAGGCAACGGGGTGCGCATGATGTGGGTTCCTGCCAAACGTGCTTTCCGTGCCGGAATGGTAAGCGGGACACACTGGGACAACGACAGCCTGGGGGCCTATTCGGTGGCTTTTGGTTACAACACAAAAGCGTTGTCAAATTACAGCGCAGCCTTCGGAAATGCTACAAAGGCATCCGGAAATACCTCAGTGGCAATTGGAAACAGCACAATTGCCTCGGGCAGCTATAGCTTTGCAACAGGACATTCAACTGAAGCAACCGGAAATTATTCGTCTGCATTTGGCTATTTATCAAAAGCGCAGGGCGTATATTCATTTGCAACGGGTTCGGGAAATATCTCTTCAGGAAATTACAGTTTTACAGCTGGTTATTCCAACGAGGCAACAATCGATTATGGATTTGCAGTGGGCAATAATAATCTGGCATCAGGCCAGGCAGCTTTTTCTACCGGTTCAGGTACTGAAGCCTCAGGCAGTAATTCTTCAACATTTGGATATTCGTCCGGAGCAAGTGGAAATAATAGTGCCGCATTTGGGTATTCAACAACGGCATCGGGGCATCATTCGGCAGCTTTCGGTTATAATGCCACCTCGCAGGCTTTCGGTTCGCTGGTAATTGGAAGGTACAATGTACTGGACGGAACAACCGACACCTGGGTCAGCGACGAGCCGCTTTTTACTGTTGGAAACGGAGCTTCTTCATCCGAGAGAGCCAATGCCTTCACCATTCTGAAGGACGGAAGAACCGGCATTGGCGCCTCCGATCCGGGCTACATGCTCGAAGTGCAAAATACAGCTTTCAACAGATCGGTGTATGTGAACAGCACATATTCAGGTACTTCTACAAAATATGGTATTTATAATTTTTTAAGTGAAGAAGGGTCGCTCAACCGATATGGTTTGTACAATTTCGTATATTGTAATCCTCAGTCGTCAAGCCCGGCCTACGGGGTTTACAGTTTAATGAGCACCAACAGTACCCCAGGAAATGTTTATGGTTTTTATGCTTCAGTTGGCACCTCGGGCACTGGTAACCATTATGGCTACTACGCAAATGTAGAAGGCGGATGGGCAGGATATTTCAATGCAGGAGACGTTTGTATTATCGATAACCTGGGTGTGGGAACCAATGAATTGCCAACAGGTTATAAACTTGCCGTTGATGGGAAAATGATCTGCGAAGAGGTAAAAGTCCAGCTTTCCACCGCCTGGCCCGATTATGTGTTTGATGAATCCTACCAGCTTCTTCCTCTGAGTGAGCTTGAAAAATCAATTATAAACCATCGTCACCTTCCCGGATTTCCATCTTCAGCAGAAGTAGAAAAGAATGGTTTAAACATGAGCGAAATGACCTCGAAACTCACTGAAAAAATTGAGGAGCTTACACTTTACCTTTTGGAGATTAACCGAAAGGTGGACGATCTTCAAAAAGAAAATGAATGGCTGAAAAAGCAATTATCCGGCAAGTAAAACCAAACCAAAATGAAAGCAAAAATTCTATTCATAATCATGCCGGCGTTCTGGTGTCTTTCGGGATTTGGTCAGGGCGAAATGGCCGAACCCTTGTACAAAAGGATGATGAAAGATACCACAGTGACGAACTTTTATGATATACAACGTGAATTCAACAAGTATTTTGAAGGCAGGGACAAAGGCAGGGGAAGCGGTTATAAACAGTTCAAACGGTGGGAGATGATGATGGAACCGGCTGTTTACCCTTCAGGAGAGATGTTCAACGTAAGTGCAAAAACCCTGGAAGAATACAATAAATACGTTGAAACATTTGACTCCAAAGACCTTCCATCCAATTATGATCCGGGATTCTGGATTTCGATGGGGCCTTCGAATTACAAGCAGGGAGAAGGTTGGAATGCCGGAAACGGAAGAGTGAACTGTATTGCCTTTCACCCAACCGACCATGACATCATTTATGCAGGAACACCAGCGGGAGGGTTATGGCGGTCGGTTGACTACATCTGGACTCCACTTACCGATGGATTTCCAAGCATAGGTGTTTCAGGAATTGCCATCGAACCGGATAATCCCAACCATATTTTTATCCTCACCGGTGATGGTGATGGTGCTCATACAGTTTCCATCGGAGTCCTCGAAACCTGGGATGCCGGTAAAACATGGAACACTACCGGTCTTACCTGGGGTGTTACAGACAATGTGCGGGGTTATAAACTGATTATCCATCCGACAAACCATGACATTTTACTCGCTGCTACCAATGCCGGCATTTTCAGGACAACTAATGGGGGAATTACGTGGCAGAATGAACAATCAGGTTGGTTTATGGACATTGAATTTAAACCAGGTTCTCCTTCAACACTTTACGCCACCGATATGGAGGATTTTTATAAATCAACCAACACTGGCGATACATGGACAATTACTGGCACAGGGCTTCCCGGAAGCGGTTCAGTGCGCATTGGAATTGGTGTTACCGCCGATAATTCCAGCTATGTTTACCTGATGTATGGCCGGTCGAGTAACAATAATACTGTTTCTGGATATATGGGCTGCTATTTGTCAACAAACAGTGGTAATTCCTTTACGCTTAAATCCGATAGCCCGAACATTTTTGGATACGAGACCGATGGAAATGATTTTAAAGAGCAGGCTTCATATGACCTTGCCTTTACTGTTGATCCAGATAATGCTGATATAATTCATTTTGGAGGAATCAACTGCTGGAAATCCACCGATAAAGGTGAAACATGGACTCATACCTCATATTGGAAATCAGATGCCATTGGTGAAGAATACACGCATGCCGATATTCACTGGCTTGACTATAATCCGTTGAATCATTACCTCTATGCCGGCAGCGATGGAGGCTTTTTCCGTTCGCTCAACAACGCCAATTCATGGACAAATTATTCTGATGGCCTCGTCATTCTGCAATCTTACAGAATGGGAGGATTCCAGGAGGATGAAAACCTTTTTGTTACCGGCACGCAGGACAACGGAGGAAATACATTCGAAGCTGAAACAGAGGATTTTACACATGATATTGGTGCTGATGGCTTTGAAGCGATGATCGATGTCTATGACAGCGAAATACGCTATGAGTCCACTTATGGTGGTCTTCATAAAACAACCAACGGAGGATTTTCATGGGAAGAGATAACACCCAATATTGTCAATGGTGATATTTGGGATGTGGCGTGGATCATGGATCCTGTAAACAGTTATATATTATACCTGGGTCATGAGGATATTTGGCGCAGCATGAACAGCGGTGACAGTTGGTATGCCATGAATACCGGGAATTCGGGAAGTTTTTTTTACAATATCGCTCATGGGGTGAATAATCTGGACAGGATTTATGGCCAGACTCATAATAATACTTTCAGAACATCCAATGGAGGTTCATCCTGGCTCAATGTTACAAGCGGGCTGCCTGTTTCACAATGCTGGCTCTCCTACATCACACTTGATGCTGATGATGCAACCCATGTGTTTGTTTCCTGTTATGGATTCGTTCCCGGAACGAAAGTTTACGAATCAACCAATTCGGGCAACAGCTGGACAAATATTTCAGGCTCGCTTCCCAACGTGCAGATGCGGTGTCTCGTTTATGACCATAACAGCGATGGGCTTTATGTGGGAACGGATGTTGGCGTTTTTTACAGAGACGCCTCAACTGCCGACTGGGTTCCATTTTTTAATATGCTACCAAGTACAATTGTAACGGAAATGGAAATCAACTATAACTCCGGTTACATCACAGCGGTAACCTATGGAAGGGGTTTCTGGAAATCGAAATTATACGGAAACTGTGCAGCTAATTACATACTCACACCCGGAAATGATCCTGGAACGGGCCGCCGGCAATATTATGCTGCACAAAATAACATTACATCCACACGTACAGTTGTAGCTTCTTTTAGCGACAGTGTCGATTATCAGGCGGGAAACAGTGTAACATTGCTTCCGGGATTTGAAGCCCTGAGCGGTTCTAATTTCGGCGCAAAAGCGGCCACATGCGACGATGGAAAGAAATTAAAACCCACATTCCGGATTGACAGCCGGACTTCAGGAATCCTTGTCAGTAAAAAGACAAAGTAATCCAAATGTTGGGTTTTGCAGTTTCAGGAATTTCAGAAAGAAAGCATTGTTTAAAAAAGGGTTCCGGTCCTCTTGCGGGATCGGAACCCTGAAAAAAATCCCGGGACCTTCCGGCCCCGGGACTGTAAGTGAGCAATAATGAAACTCTACCGGACAACCAACTTGTCGTAATAGCTGAATGAGCCGGTATCAATTTTTACCATATAAATGCCGTTTGGAATTGAGTGCAGGTCAATTCCCGAAATTCCCGTAAGGGTTGCAGCATATACTTTTTGTCCTTTCGATGAATAAATGCTGATTTTGAAGGAAGAAGTTATTCCAACTACCATAAACTTACCATCATTTGGATTCGGATAAATTTTTACTTCAGGGTGTTCGGACTGGCTGGCCGAAAGAGGTGAAAGTTTTACTCCGGCAACCGCCGACATACCATTTGACCTGAAGTTTTCAGGATTGTCAAGCATTGTTTCATAATCCACAGAAATGATAAAGGTCTGATGTGTGCGCCCGCGGAAAAGCTTCAAAATTACCTGGCTTCCTTCAGAAAAGCCATCAATGTCTGCTGTTGTCGGGTCGTCACCCATCATTGTTAAAGCGAATGGGTCATTATAAATTTCAGTTACTCCTGCGCACATACCTGAATTTGTAAAAGCACCAATAACATCGTTTGGTTCAAAAACCTCAAGACACGGTTTAGCAAAAGCTATGGTATGGGTGTTTGCAGTTTCAATCACGGGGTTCCATGGGGAATGTATTACCCCGGGTGAAGAATAGAATGCTGATTTGGAACTAATACCAGGCATGTAGTTGATCCCGCCATCTTCTGTCATATACACAAAATATGATTTGCCTTTTGAAAATACCGGTAGGTTCAAGATGTTGTACAATGGCCAGTAAAGTCCTGTTCCTGCTATCTCTTTGGCAAGATAAAAACCAGGAACTCCGGCAAACAATTCTTCGACAGAAATTTCGTTGAAGACCGGAACAAGATTCCATCCCTGGTATAACGGAACAAAGTACTCTTCCATCACGCTACCCTCCACCACGAGCGAAGCATCTTCCGCCATTTTCAGAATGTATCCGTTGTAAGTATCCCAATCACCCAACGAATTGATATTTTCGCCAGGCCAAAACATTCCTTGCTGGTTATAAAGAATTACCATTTCGTCAATTACTGGTTCAAACATCATGCTGACATCAGGGTTTTCGGGTATTAAAGCCGTAGAAATACCCTGCCAGCCTTCCATCAGGTTCAGGCCTTGCTGTGCCGGGGCTTCCCTTTTTACAACGAGGTCGGTCCTTGCGCTATGTCCATTTTGGTCAACTGTGATAATTCTTATAAAATACATTTGAGGAACAGGAAGATTAATGGGAGTGATGGTGTTTCCGGGTACGATGGTACCACCTCCTGGTGTAACAGCATCTTCAACCGGGCAAACGTAAATGATGTCGTCGAGGGTTCCGCTTGCTCCTGCTCCGGTAAATCCTGTCAGATGGCCTGTTGAGGTGTTCAGGTCACCCCATTCAATTTCACCTGTCCAGGGATCCATAAAATCAACCCGGATGGTGCCATCGGCATTGGGGGAGTTGATAATGGAATTAAATGTCATGCTGTGACCACATCCACCGTCCCACCAAATAGCCGGCAATACATCCTGGCAGCGTTCAAGTTCGTTACGCATTTCTTTCCAGTTGAAGCTTTTTGGTCCGCGAACGGTATATCCTCCACCATGGTTGTTTATCCAGTTTAGAAGGCCATTGGCCATGTCGGAAAGATAAGTTCCCCAGTGACCATTGTTGGTGTGGAAAATGGCCGCAAGCGAATCAACCAGTTCGTGCTCTGAAAGTCCGCCACAAATATCAGTATCGCCCTGGCTTTCGAAATATTTTATGCAGGCTGCAGCTGCAGTGGGCGAGCAGTGCGAAGCGGAATGTGGCTGCTGGCTGATGGGTGGAATACCTTTCTGGAATGTATCCAGCTTTGGAACCACTTCTACCCAATAATAATCCAGATCGAGGCAGTTGCCCGGTTGAACTTCAAGCTGAAGCTGCCCGTCGGGTGTTATAAACCAGTCGGGAATATTTATAATGACCTCATCAGGCGGTGTGGGGTCGTATTCCACTGAATTCATTACTTCATAGGTTTCGCCGTTAATAGTGGTAGCAATAACCTTAAACCATAACATCATTTCACCCTGATTTATCATTTCATGTGAGAAATACCCCTGCCAGCCATCACCTTCGCTGGTGCTGCAACCTTCGGTTGAAATTTCGGATTCTGACCCATCATAATCCTCATAGAACATTTCCCATGACGATCCATCCAATGAATAGTAGAAATTTGCCATCATGATTTGCTTTTCAGGATCGGAAGCAAGTAATTGAATTTCTGTAGTCTTGTTAACACCTCCAATCCAGGCATGCCATGGCTCGGGATTCAGCCAGTCGCCAACCCGCAGACGCAGGTTACCAATACCCGGCGATGGTTTCTTTTCTACCACCAGATCGAACCGGGCGGCGTAGCCATCATTGTCCACTGCATTAATTCTGACAAAATATAATCCCGGAGTTGTAATGGTATATGTAATTTGTGTTGGATCTGGCCCTGGAATAATCTGTCCGGTTCCGGGATTGGGTGTTGTTTCCACAGGACAAATGATGAAGATTCTGCTCAAGTTGCAGGAGTCTATCCACGATAAATTTTTTAATACCATGGTGGCTGTATCAAGTTTACCCCATTCCCTGGTTGCATCCCACGGGTCCATAAAGCCCAGATCAACCTTTCCGGTGGAATCCACCCTGTTGATTATCGAATCGAGGGTCATCATGTGCCCGCCCCAGGTAGTGTCATTTATCTTCCATGAAATGGCCGTTAAAATGTCCTGACAGCGTTCGAGTTCATTGCGGATCAGTGTCCAGTTAAACTCATTTTCATCAAAATATAAAGGACCCCGGATGGTATAACCAGCTCCATGCGTGGATAGCCATTCTGTGAGGCCTGAGGTGACATTATCATCTTGTGTCCCAGGGTGTTCTCCGGTCGTACGTGTGTGCATAAATTTGGCAAGACGCGCCACAAGTGTCGAATCATCCAGATTTCCACAAACAGTGGTATCACCATTGTTTTCAAAATACTTTAAACAAGCTGCTGCAGCTGTTGGAGCACAATGCTGTTCCGAATGTATCAGCTGATTAAATGGTGGTATCTGTTTCCCAAAAGTATCCTTTTTAACTTCAATATCTGTTTCAACATAGCTCAAGTCGCTGCATTCACCCGGATCAACATCAATTGTAAGTGTATTGCCCTCTATGATCATCCAGTCGCTGATGTTTATTAGAATATCTTCCGGGGAATCAGGATTATAAAAAGTTGTATTGGAAACCTCTGTCGTTTCGCCATTTGTTAATTGAATCACTGCTTTGATAATGATATCAGAACCTTCCTGTGGCAAATCAGCATGTTGCAAATATCCACTAATTCCATCTCCCGGTCTGGATTCTCCGCCCAGAACCGGGCTTGAAGGATCATCATCGGTATAAAAATATTCCCAGTTCACGCCATCCGTCGAATAGTAAAACTTTGCGGATGAGAATAAATCCATATTCGATTCTTCAGGATGTTGGAAATGAACCTGAACACGGGTTTCGTTATCTGCTCCGCCAATATAATTGTGAAATGGTTCAGGATTTACCCATTTGCCAATCCGCAGGAACAAATCACCAAACGAAGGTTTCACAACCCGATCCATAACAAGGTCAAACCTGGCTTTGTGGTTGGAATTGTCGATTACAGTTACCCTGAGGAAATACAATCCCGGATTTGAAATGTTGATAGGAATGGGGCCCGGAATTGGCCATGGATATATGGTACCTGTCCCGGGTGTAATTGTCGTTTCTTTCGGGCAAACGATAATAATGTTATCCAGTTCACCGCTGGCGCCTGCACCTGTGAAGCCGGTGACAAGGCCTGTTGATTCATCTAAGTCGCCCCATTCAATTTCTCCTGTCCAAGGGTCCATAAAATCAACCCTGATTTTTCCGTTGGCCTGTTCGCGATTTACAATGGAGTTGAAGGTCATCCGGTGACCACCGCCGGTTGTCCAGTAAATGCCGGCTAACACATCCTGGCATCGTTCGAGTTCGTTGCGCATTTCTTTCCAGTCAAAATTCAGGGGGCCACGTACCGTATAATTGCCACCATGGTCGTTAATCCAATTTATCAATCCATTCGCCAGGTCAGCAGGATATGTGCCCGAATGTCCTTTGTTTGTATTACATCTTGCAGCCAGTGAATCCACAAGCTGATGATCAGTTAGGCCGCCGCAAATGGTTGAATCGCCCTGACTTTCAAAATATTTCAGACAGGCTGCGGCTGCTGTTGGTGCACAATGTGTTGCAGAGTGTGGCTGTTGCGATACAGGTGGAATCCCTTTCTGGAACGTGTCAGCTTTTGGCACGACCTCGACAATGATTTTGGAAAGATCGGTACAGATACCTGGATCAATCATGAGTGAAAGTGAATCATTTTCAATGGTCATCCAGTCATAAACGTTCATCAGGATGCTGTTGGGGGGAGTCGGGTCGTATTCGATATACGTTTCAGCGATCAAAATCTCTCCATTTATAAGAATCGCGTCTGCCCTGAATATCAGATTCATGTTTTCCTGTGGAATCAGGGAATGCGGAAATTCAGCACTCCAACCGTCACCCTCATTTGCCGATTCACCCTGGGTATCTTCGTATGGTTGAGTTCCATCCTCATCAATTCCAAACAAAATCCAGTCTGTGGCGCCTTCATAGGTAAAGTAAAATTCAACGGTTTCTATTTGGTTTTCCGGATCGCTTACATGCAATTGCACCGGGGTAGTCTGGCTAAGGTCGCCACCGGCAATCCAGTTGTGCCAGGGTTCGGGATTGAGCCAGTCGCCAATGCGTAGTTTCAGATCAGCAACCTGTATAATCGCTTCTTCGCGATCTACAACCAGATCGAAACGGGCAACATGGTTCGAGTTGTCAACAGCTTTTATCCGTAGGAAGTACAAACCCGGCTCCGGAATTGGGATTGGCATCGGCTCTGGCATTGGGAAAGGCCCTGGAACCACGGTGCCGGTTCCGGGTGTTACCGACTTTTCTTTCGGACAAACATATACAATGTTCCCAACCTCGCCACTGGCGCCTGCACCCGAAAATCCGGTCAGTTCGCCGGTGGAAGGATTTATATGTCCCCATTCAATTTTTCCCGTCCATGGGTCCATGAAATCCACCTTGTATAACCCGTTTTCAGAACGATTTACAATAGAGTTGAAAGTCATGGAATGGCCGCCTCCGGTGGGCCAGTAAACGTTGGCAATCACATCCTGACAGCGTTCCAGCTCATTGCGCATGGTTTTCCAGTTAAAAGGCTGTGGCTTGCTAACGGTGTAATTACCTCCGTGGGCATTTACCCATTGCAAGAGTCCATTTGCAAGGTCCGACGGATACGTTCCGTTGTTTATCCATGTCTTAAACAGATTGGCCAGCGCAGCTATCAGCTGGTCATTCGTAAGTCCGCCCGTGATGTTCGGGTCGCCCTGATTGGCAAAATATCTCAAACAGGCAGCCGCAGCAGTAGGTGTACAATGAAAATTGCTGTGTGGCCGCTGGCTCAGAGGTGGAATTCCTTTCTGGAACGATTCGGCTTTAGGAACAAGTTCCACTTCAATATAACTCAAATCAAGACATCCGCCAGGCCATATCTCCAGCATAATTTCTTCTTCATCGGTGCTAAACCAGTCGTCAATGTTCATTTCGATAAGTGAAGGGGGTGTAGGATCGTAGTCTATGGTGGTTGTGGCTTCTACGGTATCGCCATTACTCAGGTTGGCAATTGCTTTGAATGACATCGATACTTCTTCCAGTGGCAAAACATCACCAATATATCCCGTCCAGCCGTCGCCAGGCAGGTTAGTCGATCCAAAACTATTTGAAAGCGGCTCTGTTCCATCAATATCTGAGGAAAAGAAATCCCATTCATAACCATCCGTACTGTAATAAAAATCGACGCTGGTTATTTCCTTTCCGGGATCAGAAACCAGCAGCTGTACCGGCGTAACACCGTTCTCGTTCCCAAACCAGTTATTCCATGGTTCGGGATTGATATATCTGTTCACACACAAAACCGGATTACTCACCTGTGAACCCGATTCTTTTTTCACCACATAATCCAGCCTGGCCTTATGTTGATATTGGTCAACACTGATTATCCTCAGAAAATACAGCCCGTCGCCTGGTACAGGTATCGTTATTGTTCCGGGGAATGGTCCTGGAAATGTTGTTCCGCCGCCAGGAGTCACCGACGTTTCTTCCGGGCAAACAATGATCATGTCGCCCATCGTTCCCGAGGTTCCGGCGCCCGTGAACCCGCTCACATGCCCCGACGACGGGTCCATGGTTCCCCATTCAATCTCTCCCGTCCACGGGTCCATAAAATCAACCGTTATACTACCATCGGCATTGGGTGTATTCACCACTGAATTGAAGGTCATGCTATGTCCGCATCCACCATCCCAGTATATGCTGGAAATCACGTCCTGACAACGTTCCAGCTCGTTTCGCATGGTTTCCCAGTCAAAGTCTTTTGGCCCCCTCACCGTGTAGCCGCCACCATGATCGGCAATCCAGCCCCGCAATCCGTTGGCTATGTCCGAAAGATACGTTCCCCAGTGTCCGTCGTTGGTATGAAACCTGCCCGAGAGCGAATCCACCAGGGTATGCTCATCCAGTCCACCGCAAATATCGTCGTCGCCCTGGCCTTCAAAATATTTCAAACAAGCCGCTGCAGCCGTTGGCGAACACGAAGAAGAAGAATGTGGCTGCTGGCTGATGGGCGGAATTCCTTTCGAGAACGAATCAACCTTCGGAACCAGTTCCACCCACACATAATCCAGATCGTAGCACCCGTTCGGGTTTATTTCTATAAGTATTTCATCACCGTCAATGATCATCTGATCGATGATGTTTGTGGTTACAGCGCTGGGTGGCGATGGGTCATAATTGACCACAGTGACCACGGTAAGCGTTTGCCCGCTCATGGTAACTGCCTCAGCCTTAAAAGTAACCGGACAGTCAACCAGGGGCAGATATTCGTGCGGAAAATAGGCTGTCCATCCGTCACCATCGGCAGTTGAACATTCATAGGTCGAAATTTCGGGTTGAGTACCATCTTCATCAAAATAAAATGTAGTCCACAATTCCGGATCTACCGAAAACGAAAAGCTTACACCTATAATTTCGTGCTGCGGATCGTGGGCAAAAAGCTGAACTTCGCTCATGTTGTTCATCCCCCCGATCCAGTTGTGCCAGGGTTCGCTCGTATTCCAGTCGCCAACCCGCAGAAAAAGATCGCTCACAGCACTTCCGCCACCGCCGCCATTACCCATTACAACATGCGTTACGCCCATCGACAGCCCGCTATAACCGGCAAGTGGCCCCCAGGGGGTTCCCTGGAATTCTATCTGATAAAAAATATCAAAAAAACTGTCAACCTGCCAGTCCCCTGTCGGCAATTGTGTTAAGGTAAACTGTCCGGGGCTCGGAAATCCAAAGCGTTCACCCCCTTTCAGCATAAGATACATAAAATCGGGGTCATCAACAGCCTGTCCCTGTAACGTATAAAACAATGCCGGAAAATTTTGAACCGGCATTCCCGGTTCGCGTAGTGCGGTATGAACTTCGCAAAATACCGGCAACATCATCACATGTTCATACCCCGAAAGAGCCCCGGTACCATGAATTTCAAATTTCATCATCGCCTGGTAGCAATGGCCGTTGCCACCCATCATTCCACCGGAACCTTCGCAGGCGCCCGGCAATAAGGGTATGGTGCACAAATCACAACCAAAAGGGCAACAGGCAAATTCAGAAAGTGTTCCCCAGAGTTCAAGCGTCGATCCCGGAGGCAACCCGTCTGTAATCGTGAAAGGGATGTCCTGGTTTGCATAATGACATGAAAGTGGAGGCAGCGTTGTTGTTCCACTCCCGTTGTCGGGCGAAATGCATTCCTGCGAATGTGTTTGGGCCGGAAATATCAGCATGGCCAGCCACAACAGTTTTGTTAATAGGTCAGTTTTTTTCATAAAACGTGTTTTTTATGGTTAATAAATAATTCAAAGAACCCAATCCCCGATGCTAAGCACCACCGGGGGTGCCTGAAAAGAGCCATAAATTTACTACAATTTGCTGCCCGATGCAAGTTAAAATCATTGAAAATCTTCAACATACATCCAAAACATCGATTACCACCGCATTTGACGATGAATTTTTTTTCTGGTTTGGCAATTTTCTGATGCAGGTTTTTCACACCGCCCTTTTTTTAATTCACGAAACCAGCACCAATTCTACTTTAATAAATTCGGATTCAAACGAAAAATCAATCCGATCTAACCCCAACCCTCCCGAATTATCGGGATAAATTCCTGGAGTTTGGATTGATTATTCTGCATTTTCCCTTGAGGGCAGGGTTCAAAATGCGGAAATCTCGAATCTGTTAATGTATTAATAATAAAGTATGCTGCCACTAAATGCTTCCGGTAATTGTTACAAGCCCGGTAC
>CALFEP010000196.1 GCA_937950125.1 uncultured Bacteroidota bacterium | reverse complement strand
CCATTCTGTTGAATTTGATTTACCTTTGCCAGAAAAATTGTAAATTATGACAACAACAGAATTAAAAACCAATTTTCATAAATTGATCGATAACATCGATAATGATGAAGTTTTGTTAAAATTCTACGAATTATTAGCCAAAACGAATGAAATCCGTGAAGGATCATTATGGGCAAGATTAAACCCTGAAGAACAACAGGAATTGATCATGATTGAGCAAGACAGCCATTCAGAAGATAATCTGATTCCTCATTCGCAAATGATTAACAGGCATAAAAAATGGCTCTGAAAATTTTCTGGTCAAAACAAGCCGCCCAACGCTTCGATAAAATAATCGAATATCTTGAAGATGAATGGGGCACGCGTTCAACATCCCTTTTTGTAAAAAAGGTTTACGATTTTCTGGATGTACTTTCTGAATTTCCTACGATCGGAACAATCGAAAACAAAGAACTAAACATCAGGGGTTTTGTTTTGATCAAACAAATCACAATATTTTATCAGGTGAGGGATGAAAAAATAATCCTTTTGAATTTCTACGATAACAGGCAAAAACCAAAATCAAAAAGATATTAACACTACCAGAACCCCGCTTTTGAATATCAAAAACATTTAACTGCCTTTTAACACAGATGAATCCATTACCCCGCCAGCCGCTCCTGCGCCAGAGTAATACTTTTTATTGCAGCATTTTCCTTTCCCTTCCTTTTACCCCATTTTTCCCGCAATAGCCCACCTTATTCCTAAAACAGCCCACCCAATTCATGGAATACTCATCCTGATTCATAAAACACCCGTTCTGATTTATGAAATAGCCACCCCGATTCATAAAATAATCATCCGGATTCATGGAATAGCCACCCCGATTCATGAAATAACCACCCTGATTCATAAACTAGCTTAACGCAATGATCAATCACCCCATCTGATTTTCAAATCAACTAATCTCAACCCCGAAAACCCGCCCTTCGACAGGCGTTCGACTGAGCCACGTCGAAGTCTCAGGGCTCGACCGGGTAGCGGAACAACGAACAATGAACAAGAAACAATAAACATTCTTTTCTGTTTACCTTTGCAGCAAATTATTGTAAAACAAGATAAAATGAACACCACACATACCATTTCCGAACTGTTGCAGCATCGCATCCTTGTGTTGGACGGCGCCATGGGAACCATGATCCAGCAATACAAACTCATGGAAGCCGCCTTTCGCGGCGAAGAATTCGCCCATCACCCTGTTGACCTCAAAGGCTGCAACGATCTGCTCAGCATCACACAGCCGCTCATCATCAGCCAGATCCACGAAAAGTACCTCGAAGCCGGTTCCGACATCATCGAAACCAACACCTTCAACGCCACCAGCGTTTCCATGGCCGACTACCAGATGGAGGCACAGGTTTACCGCATGAACAAGGCTTCTGCTGAATTAGCCAAAGCAGCCGCCACCAAATACACCCGCATGAATCCTGCAAAACCCCGTTTTGTTGCCGGAGCCATCGGGCCAACCAGCAAAACCCTGTCGCTCTCCCCCGATGTGAACAACCCCGGCTTCCGCGCCGTTACTTTCGACCAGTTGGTGGCCAGTTACCAGGAACAGGCCGAAGGATTAATGGCCGGCGGCGTCGATCTGCTCCTCATCGAAACCATCTTCGACACCCTCAATGCCCGTGCTGCCCTCTTCGCCGTCGAAAACGCCTTCGAAAAACCAGGCCACCGCCTCCCCGTGATGATTTCAGGAACCATCACCGATGCCAGCGGGCGCACCCTCTCCGGTCAAACCACCGAAGCTTTCCTAATCTCCGTTTCACACGCAAATCTGCTTAGCGTCGGGCTGAACTGCGCCCTGGGGGCAAAAGAAATGCGCCCTTACCTTGCCGAACTTTCAGCGAAAGCGCCCTTTTTCCTCAGTGTGTATCCCAACGCCGGACTTCCCAACCAGTTTGGTGGTTATGATGAATCGCCACAGGCCATGGCCGAACAATTAAGGGATTTTGTTGAACACGGTTTTGCCAATATCATCGGTGGTTGTTGCGGCACCACCCCCGATCATATCCGCGAATTTGCAAAGGTGGCCGAAAAAGGTAAAGTCAGAATTGTTCCCGAAACTGAAAAAAAACTGCAATTGAGTGGCCTTGAACCCCTCACGATTTTTCCGGGCAGCAATTTCATCAACGTCGGCGAGCGCACCAACGTGAGCGGATCGCGCAAGTTTGCACGCCTTATCCGCGAGAAGAACTACGAAGAAGCCCTCACCATTGCCCGCGACCAGGTGGAAGGCGGCGCACAGATCATTGACGTGAACGTGGACGAGGCCATGCTCGATTCGGAGACCGAAATGACCAGCTTCCTCAACATGATGGTTTCCGACCCCGAAATTGCAAGGCTACCCGTGATGTTGGATTCGTCGAAATTCAGCGTCATCGAAGCCGGGCTGAAATGCCTGCAGGGGAAATCCATCGTCAATTCCATCAGCCTGAAAGAGGGAGAGGAAGAGTTTAAAAGGCAGGCAAGGCTCGTAAAAAAATACGGTGCTGCCGTGGTAGTGATGGCCTTTGATGAAGAAGGCCAGGCGGTGACTTTTGAACGAAAAACAAGTATTTGCCGGCGGGCTTACAAAATATTGACCGAAGCAGTTGGAATTCCTGCCTGGGACATCATCTTCGATCCAAACATCCTCACCGTGGCAACCGGTATTGAAGAGCACAACAACTACGCCCTCGATTACATCAATGCAACCCGATGGATAAAGGAAAATCTGCCGTATGCCAAAATCAGCGGCGGAGTGAGCAATCTTTCTTTTTCATTCCGTGGCAACGATGTGGTGCGCGAAGCCATGCATTCGGCGTTTTTGTTTCACGCCATCAAAGCCGGGATGGACATGGGTATCGTAAATCCGGGTATGTTGCAGATTTACGACGAAATCCCCGGCGACCTGCTGCAACTGGTGGAAGATGTCATCCTCAACCGCCGCAAGGATGCAACCGAACGCCTGATTGCTTTCGCAGAAAAGGTGAAAGGCGGCAGCCAAAAGGAGGAGCGGCACGATGCCTGGCGCGATGCTCCCGTGAATGAACGGCTCAAGCACGCGCTCATCAAAGGAATTACCGAGCACATTGCCGAAGATGTTGAAGAAGCCCGTCAGGCCTGTTCACGCGCTCTTGAGGTGATCGAAGGCCCACTGATGGCCGGCATGGACGTAGTTGGAGATCTGTTTGGCTCGGGCAAAATGTTTTTACCACAGGTGGTAAAAAGTGCCCGTGTGATGAAAAAAGCGGTTTCGGTGCTGCTGCCATATATCGAAGCTGAGAAAGAATCGGGAGGAGGAGCTCACACTGCTGGTAAAGTCCTTTTGGCCACTGTGAAAGGCGATGTTCACGACATCGGAAAAAACATTGTTGGTGTGGTGTTAGCCTGCAACAATTTCGAGGTCATCGACCTGGGTGTGATGGTCCCGGCAGGAAAAATCCTGCAGATGGCTCACGATGAAAAAGTGGACATTGTCGGATTGAGTGGCCTTATAACACCATCGCTGGAAGAAATGGTGAACGTGGCAGCCGAAATGGAACGGACTGGCATGAATATCCCGCTGCTGATTGGCGGGGCCACTACTTCAGAAATCCATACTGCCGTAAAAATTGCCCCACAATATTCCCAACCGGTAATTCATGTGAAGGATGCCTCAAAAAGTGTGGGTGTGGTTTCTGCCTTGCTGTCGAAATCAGGTAAGGAGAATTTTGTTGCAGAATACAGTGAAAAATACGCTCAATTGCGCGAAAAACACGAAAGCAGCCGGTTGGAAGGAAAATACATTCCGCTGGAACAAGCCCGCACAAACAGCCTTAAAATTGACTGGAATAACAGCCGGATTACTCGTCCGGCATTCCTTGAAAACCGCTTATTCACCGATTACGACCTTGCCGAAATCCGGCAATACATCGACTGGACTTTCTTTTTCCACTCCTGGCGTATTAACGGGAAATATCCAGCCATTTTCGATGACCCGATCAAGGGCGAAGAAGCCCGGAAACTTTTTGATGATGCCAACAAAATGTTGGATAAAATTGTGGCCGGGAAGATGTTGCAGGCCAACGCCGTTGTTGGTTTCTGGCCGGCTGCTTCACTTGGCGATGATGTGGAATTGTTTGCTGATGATACACGTGGGAATACGCTGGCTACTTTCCGGTTTTTGCGTAACCAGCAGGAGAAAACAGAGGATATTCCCAATTTCAGCCTTGCTGATTTTATTGCACCCAAAGACTCAGGAATTGCAGATTATTTGGGTGGTTTTGCCGTTACTGCCGGCATTGGATTAGAAAAATGGGTAGAACAGTTTGAGGCTGAAAATGACGATTATTCTTCCATCATGATAAAAATACTTGCCGACAGGCTGGCCGAGGCTCTTGCTGAACTCATGCACCATCGGGTAAGGAAGGAGTTTTGGGGGTATGCAGCCGGCGAATCGCTGGAAATGGAAGAAATCCTGCGTGAAAAGTATCAGGGAATTCGCCCGGCTCCGGGCTATCCTGCCTGTCCTGAACATTCTGAAAAGCGGGTTTTGTTTGATCTCCTTCAGGCCGAAGAAAAGGCTGGCATTCTGCTCACCGAAAATTTTGCCATGTATCCGGCAGCATCTGTCAGCGGGTATTACTTTGCACATCCTCAGGCACAGTATTTCAACCTGGGAAGGATTGGTAAAGACCAGGTGCAGGACTACGCAAGGCGGAAAAATCTGCCGGTTGAGGAAGTGGAACGGCTGCTGAACGTGAATCTGAACTACAAATGAAATTCTCTGTTTGTTTAAAAGTAATACATTACAAGTCGAACAGAAAACCTTCCTGTTAGCCTGTGATCTGATAAATTAAGGGTCTGTATTTAGGCTCAGGGATTGGTATGGCATTTTTTACAGCGCTTTCAATCCAGGCATCTTTTGCCTTTAATACTTCAATCAGCGCTTCTTCCGGATTTGATCCAAAAGCGGAACAATACTCAAGATCAGGAATGTCGGCGATGTAACCGTTATCATCTTCACTGTAGAAAACATTGATGTGATAGTCTTTCATGAATTAATCCCTCATTTTTAAGTTGTGTTTTTCAATAATTTTTAAGAATTGGCGAACCTGATATGGCTTTGCTTCATTATTAACGATTTGCAAATTAATTAGTGTTTTGAGAAATGGGTGTTTAAAAATATGATGGCTTCCATTTATTCTATCAAGAGTAAAACCAAAGGATTCAACCAAAACAACAAACTCCTCAAATTTTATATAATTCTGGTTTATTAATACTCGTTGTAGGAGCCTTTTCTTATTCATAATACTATTTTATGTTTTTGCAAAAATACTGAAGATTTGGAGTTAAAAGAGATTTTACTACTAACGAAATGAATATCATGCAGATAAAGTTGCCTAAACCCCATTGAAACTGAACTACAAATAGAATTGTTGAAAACACGCATTATTTTTTTAAATCCTATTTTATTGATCCAAAGCCTGACAACATGATTTATGGATGAACAAACAAGTCATATTTATGTTAATTCTGTGATTTTTTATTGTAAAACTTTAAAATTTTTGCGCTATGACAAAAAACATGGGAACTCTTGACAAGGTGATCCGGCTGATTGTTGCCGCCGTTTTTATTGTGTTGTTTTTCACCAAAACCGTTACCGGAGTAGTTGGTATTATTCTTCTTGTACTTGCTGTTGTTTTCATTCTCACCAGCCTGATTAGTACTTGTCCGCTTTATCTGCCTTTCGGACTGAAAACTACGTGCGAAAAGAAAAAAGAGTAAACCTGAAAAAATACTGGCCTTGTCGCCAATTCATAAAGCCGCATTCCTGCAAGGGTTTGCGGCTTTTTTTGTCTTTTTTTCTTTCCAAAGGACTTTATTTTTTGGATTGGCAAGTCCGATTTTCACCCAATCAGGTAAAAATGCTGGTGAAAAAATTGCCCTGAGAAGATGGGTAAAACAAATCCGGGAATAAAAAATTCTTCACAAATTATTGTCTTTTAAAAGATTAATCAGGACTTTTTTTTACCTTTATGGACAAAAACGAGTATGGCATGAACATGGAATTATGAAAAAACCAGAAACTATTTATTAACATAAAAAATGTGTGTTATGAAAACCAAAACTTCTACTTTCATTGCATTGCTGGTTTGTCTTACGACGCTGAATGTTTTTTCAGCAAAGGTTGAGTTGACAACCGCAGAAATCGTTGCAAAAAACTATTTTTGGGAAGCTACCCAGGGGAGTTTCAAATTACCTTACGATCAAATTGAATTAAGCCTGTTTTCGGTAAAAGAACACAATGGCCTGATTCTTTATTACATCTTTAATATCAACGAGCGTGATGGTTTTATCATCATTTCGGGTGACGATTGTGCCTTGCCTGTTATTGGTTACAGCATTTCGGGTGGTTATACAGGAGAAAATGTTCCCGGGGGTTTACAGTCGCTGCTGAATGCTCATGCCAAAACACTTTATGATGCCGGGATGGCAGGACTGGAGGCCTCAGGAGAGGTTGCCGAAGAATGGAAAAGGTTTTCTGTTTATAACCCCAGCCCGTCGTCACCCAAAGCAGTATTGCCGCTGTTATCCACGCTTTGGGATCAGGGTTGTGCCTTCAATGCACATTGCCCGTCGTATCTCAATCCATATTATTTTCAGGCCTGTGGACGTGCCTGGGCAGGTTGTGGTGCTACAGCCATGGCTCAGATAATGAAATATTACGCTTTTCCAACAACAGGCGTTGGATCGGTAACTTACCTTGATACTTTCCCCAATAACACCAACAACGTGATAACCCACAATGTAAATTTTGCTGCTGCTACCTACAATTACGCCAATATGCCCAACACACTCAACTGGTGGGATTCACTTCAGTTTCACATTCCTCAGTTGATGTACCATTGTGGTGTGGCCGTCCAAATGGACTATGACACCCTTCAATCCAATTCGTACATGGATAATATTCTGGCTGGTTTTAAAAATCACTTCCGTTATTCGGGCCGGGCACAGTGGGAGTGGATGTCGGACATGAACGTATGGAAAACCAGACTGAAGAATGAACTCAATCAAAGCAGACCCTTGTTTTATTTCGGCAGGGATATTTCCGATAATGGGCATTTCTGGGTTTGCGACGGATATGATAATTACGATAAATTTCACATGAATTGGGGAGTTTTCGATTATAATTCTTCCGGTGTTCCAACAAATTACAATGGCTATTTTTATCTCACAAGCCTGATACCCAAACCGGGAGGCATTAATTTTTCTTATCAACAGGCTGCTATTTTTGGATTGATTCCCTCCGGATATTGTGGCGCATGGGCCAATTCGTCTGATTCGCTTGCTATTATCAGTTTTCAGCTAAACACCATCAACAACCAGCAAACCGGGAATTACCCATGGTTAGGTTACAATAATTTTGAAAATGAATACGCCACCACCTTACAGCGTAACAATTCCTACACTGTGAGAATAAATGTAAGGTACCTGTTTGCTCCCTGCGCATCCAGCGCCACCTGTTGGATAGACTGGAACCAGGATGGCGATTTTTATGATGCAAACGAAACGGTTACACTCAACCATATCAACGACTGGTCGAGGTTTACACCGCCGCCTATCAGGTATTTTGGGGTATATGAAGGCGTGATAAATGTTCCGGCAGGAGCTTCATTGGGCACTACCACCCTTAGGGCGAGGGTTGTTAATGCTCCTGTTGCTCCGCCCTGTGGAATGACCTACTTTGGTGAAGTTGAAGACTACGGATTGACCATTATCGATGGTACTAAACCCCTTGATCAGAAGTATCCATTTATCTTTTCTCTTGATATTGGCTCAGATACTGAATTGAGCGACCCACAGGCAAACCTGAACGAAATTTTCGATCCCGGTGACTGCTATTACAACGACAATGTTATTTTGCCAGCTGGTGGCGCCGATGGACTGGTAAACGATGTAAGAATATTCCAAACTGATCCGATGCCAAAACCGGGCGTTCCGGGAACCAACGCCCCGGTTGGATCAGGTGGTGAGTTACCCTACGCCAGTTTCTTCGACATGGATGGTGTGGATAGGCTGGTAACATCACTCAGAGATAAGGTTAAAGGAAGTATTATTCCTTATTTTCCTGATATGACCATTCATTTTCCCGACTATATTTATGTTTCTTTTGATGATGACACCTCCCCTAATTATACCTACATTCAAGGTTCGGTACCTGTAAACAGTGCTTCACCATTAACCTCCGGAACTTTTGGAACAACATCATCGAAAGACGAGATCAGACAGATTGATTTACAAGGATTATCAGGGGTAACACCCCCACCTTTTTCACCAACAGGCAACAATGCAGTGACCGATGAAAAGGAATTACATCCCCAATTGATGCAAAACCCTGACAATGGGCAATCAGCCGATGATGATGTGGATGCGATGGATGTTTTCTATAACATTCCCGATCCGTTTGTTACCTATTTTACAGCCGATCATGAAGCGTTGTACCTCGACCCTGTGAACAATGCACCACTATTATCTTCGAGTATTTACGAAAGTGTAGGCTCGGGGCTGGGGGTATTCCAGTTTGTACAGGTAATAAATGCTCTAATGATGGGAATTTTCCCGGAAACAGATATTGATGCTTTTGAATTTGTGTGGTTGTGGAACAGTGAAATTCAAAGTCCGGCGCTGGCGGTTCTTTTCAGCGTCGATGACGACGACCCGCTCACCCCGCTCAATGAATCAGGTTTGTTGAATCCGGCCATGATTTACTATTCATTTCTCAACGGAGCTTCCTTTCCTTTCCTGGACGAGCCTTTAGATGAGGATATTGATGCAATTGCTGTAAGCGATGTTTCGTACCTTGCTCAGGCAATACCGGCAAACTGGAATTATTCTCCCACTGCATCTTCACATTTGATAGTGATTCCGGCGACTGTAATTCCATCAAAAGATTATCCGGAGCTCAGCGAGGGCGACCTGGTGGGTGTGTTTTATACCGACGAATCGAACAATGAAAAATGTGGTGGATACACGGTATGGACGGGAATAAACAACATAGTTCTCACCGCATTTGGCGATGACCCCTTTACACCGGAAGTAAAAGAAGGTTTTGCAGAAGGGGAGGGACTATCCTGGAAAGTATTTATTATGAACGAATCGGCTGAATATGATGCAAGGGTTACTTACAGCGAAGAGCAGCCAAACTACGACGGTAAGTTTTATGATAACGGGCTTTCGGCATTAACCAGCCTTTCAATTGTTTCCACAGCTTCCATTACAATTCTTGAGGGTTGGAGCGGACTTTCATTTCCTGTAGTACCTACCGATCCTGATGTAGAAACCATTTTTGAACCCGTTGCTGACGACCTGATCATTTTGTCATCCATGCTTGGGGTTTACTGGCCGGCTCAAAATGTTAATTCCATTGGAAACTGGAATACCGAAGAAGGATATAAAATAAAAGTGGAGGATGATGTGGTTCTTTCCGTTAACGGAACGCGGCCGGCCGATTTCGTGGTAACACTTTTGCAGGGATGGAATATTTTACCCGTCATCAGTCAGGCTGATGTGCTGGCTGCCAATGTGCTGAATGTTCCCGAACTGATCATTGCCAAAGAAATTGCCGGAAGCAGGGTTTATTGGCCATCGCAGTCGGTGTTTACACTGGTAACCCTCGAAGCAGGGAAAGCCTATATGGTTAAAGTAAGCGCGGATGTTACCCTTTCGTTTGCCTCAAAAAGCCTTAACAGCGGGTTTAAAATTCCTGCCGGAAAAGGTATAGAAAACAGCCCTTGGCAAACCGTAAAACCAACACCCAGCTCGCATGTTGTGGCTGTTTCAGACCAATTTGCCAGACTTTTTACACACAACGATCTGCTGGGTGTGTTCGATAAGGACGGGAGAAATGCCGGCGTTGTGCGGCTTGGCAACAGCCACGAAGCACTGGTGATTTATGCCGACGACCCACTCACACCCGAAAAAGATGGCATGGTTCCCGGCGAGAAAATGATCTTTAGAATGTACTGTCAGGAAACCGGTCAGATAACTGATATTCAGCCGGTTTTCGACACCAGTCAGCCGGATTTTGAGGGCACTTTTGTACAGGATGGTATGTCGTTGGCTGACTTCAAAACGGGTGTTGCCGACATTTTACCGATGAATAATTCGCTTCGCATTTTTCCCAATCCTGTAAAAGATATTTTAAACATCAGGTTGCAACCAGTCGAAGATGAAATATTTCAGGTTAGGCTTGTAAATAGCAACGGTGTTTCTATTTACGAAAATCTGATGGAGAAGGATGGCGAAATGCAGGTCAATCTATCCGGTAACCCCAATGGATGCTATCTTTTGATCATCAACAGTGATACAGTTTTTTGCACAAAAAAGGTAATAATTCAGCGGTAATTTTCAGATATCGATTGTAAAGGGTTCATCCGGTTGATTTTTCAAAAAACTGAAAAACCAACCGGATGGCTTTTTATTACAACATTCAATTGATTATCAGCCGAGGAGATAAATTTGATCAACAAAGGTAAATACTGCAGAAATTGTGTATCAAACGTCCGTTATTGATAAAAGGCATATTATCGTTATTCAATTTAACAGGCGTTGCAACAAGGATTATCTTGCGGTACAACAATTGCTCTAAGTTATTCCGAATTCCGTCTTTTAATAAAATGATAAAATCCCGGTTGTGAGAAGCGCCGGGATTTTTCACATATAGTACTGACAATCAATATTAAACTGAGAGTGGTCTTCATAAAAAGATTTTTGTTTTGATGATGGTTTTTAATGATTTTCACCCGGATGGGTAAAAATCCAACGCCATATTCACCCGTAGGAATACCGGATTGTTTTTGAGGCAGGTTTTTCGTTTGTTTTTAGGGCAAATAATTTCACGGGTAGCAGTCACGACTGTTTTTTTAAACTTATAAACTGGTTAAAGCTTTCAAAGGATTTTCCATCATTTCCTCCCGTCAAAATGACAATTTTGACGATATTTATCAAGAATAGGAATAAATTACAAAAAAATGATAAAAGCGTATTCTGTACCGGAACGATGTTTCGTCCTTCAAAACACGACTCTCGTCCATGAAGATTGGTAAAAATGTATTTTGTGTCATTTTTACAGTGTTGGAAAAAGCAAATAAAATTTCTATACTTACAGGCGAATTAGCAGAAGCAATTTTTATTCATTAAAAAACAAATATCATGAAACAATTTACGATCTTTATGTTGTTGATTTCGTTTATTTTAACAACATCCCTTTTTGCCCAGAAAGCTGGTTCCGGTATGTCACAGGCTAAGCCCGAAAAAGCCAAGCCTGCCCAAGTGCCTGTTACCAGCGAAAAAGCTCCTGCGTCGTATCCGGGACAAGTTCAATACACCGATGTTGATTACGATCTGCAGTTTGAATATCCCTGCGGAGATGCATCGGGTGAAGCAGGCGCTGAAAGCGATGGCAACTACATTTACACCACCAAGTGGAATGGTTCAGGATTCTTCAAGTATGAACTTGACGGAACCTTCCTGGGCGCATTTGCAGTTGGTTCAGTGCAGGCAATTCGTGACCTTGCCTACGATGGAACCTACATGTACGGTGGTGCCGCTGCTACAACTGTTTACCAAATGGACTTCACCACGCAGACCCTGATCGGTACCCTAACAGCCGGAACTGCAACCCGGGCAATAGCCTATGATGAGGCAGAAGACGGATTCTGGTCGAACAACTGGTCAACCCCGATAGTGTTGTGGAATCGTACCGGAGCAGTGCTGAATACAATAGCAACAGCCGGAGACGAAAGTTATTATGGTTTTGCTTATGATCCACAGGGTCCATATTTGTGGGGTTACAGCCAGAAAGTAGGAACCAGCCAGAACATGCTTTACAAAATGGCTTTACCTGCTGGTACGCTTGTAGGTTCATTTGATATGCTGACCATTCTCAACATGCCTACACTCGGTACTGACATTGCTGGTGGTTTATATTTCCATCCTGATTTGATACAAGGAACCAACACATTGGGTGGTATTGTACAGAACATTTGTATCTGGGGTATCGAAATGGGGGTTTCCGGCGCATCAACATTGCCTTCACCAGAAAACCTGACAGGTGAATTTGTTTCACCAAATTCGGTACTTTTAACCTGGTCGTCGCCTCAAATTCAAGGCGAATGGCTAAGTTTCTGTGGGCCTAATCTCGACGGTATTGGTCTTGACGGTGGTGGAACTTTTTATGTGGCAGCACATTGGGATGAAGCTATGCTTAATTCATACGATGGTTTTTATCTTTCAAAAGTTTCAATTTTCCCAAACAGCACCCTAAACGCCACCTACATTTTACGCGTCATGACTGGTGTTAATGGTAACACGCTTGCCTTTCAGCAACCAGTCAACGGGTTGATAATGAAACAATGGAATGAAATAACCCTCAACAATCCTGTTATGATAAATGCTGCTGATCATCTGTGGGTTGGTTATCAGGTAACACACCCTAACTGGGATAATCCAGCAGGACTGGACGCTGGTCCGGCAGTCACAGGTTATGGGGATATGATCTCGTTTGACGGAAGCTTCTGGGAATCGATGTCAGTGAGTTATGGACTTGATTACAATTTCAACATCAAGGCTTATGTTATTGAAAATGCTGGCAGTAAAGAATTCAGTCCACTTGCTCAAACCAGCTTTTTGTCAGGTAACGAACAGTTAAATAATGGAAACAGGGCTTTTGCAGGCCTGCTGGGTTACAATATTTACCGCGATGATGTATTGATTGGCACAACCACCACGCAAACAACAACTTATACTGATTCAGACCTTGAACCAGGCATCTATAGCTATAAAGTTACTGCCTTGTACGATGAAGGTGAATCGGAACCTGCCGGACCTGTAAGTGTGACAGTGGGTGAGGTATTCATTTCAGTGGCGCCTGAATTCTTCGAGGAAAGCCTTGAAACCGGTACTTCGGTCACACGGGAGCTGTTGATTACAAACAACGGAGATCTTCCTCTGAATTATTCCATATCCATTGAAAATCAATCAAAGTCCCAGACTAACCAATCTTCCTATCCCCCAAATCCTCCAGATTCACCAGAGGCTATTGCGGCCCTGATGGCAAGAGAAGCACAGGATGGCATCAACATTCATTCATTGAAGTCAG
>CALFEP010000195.1 GCA_937950125.1 uncultured Bacteroidota bacterium | reverse complement strand
GAGTTACGAATTTTGAGTTACGAATTTTGAGTTACGAATTTTGAGTTACGAATTTGGAATTACGAGTGAGAAATGGAATTGAGGAACAAGAAATTATTGAGGATGATTTGGGATTTTTTTTTTACAGTTGGGTCGCAGCCTCTAATTTACAGGTAACCAACCCAATAACACATATTACATTCTTAATTCTACATTCTAAATTTTGAACTCAAAATTCAAAGTAAAAACCTGATAACACATTCTAAATTCGTAATTCTAAAATCTAAATTAAAATATTGCTATGAAAACGAAAAGCATCAATTTATTCATTTTCACATCATTGTTGATAGTATTTGCTTGCGAGCGCGACTGGAACAACCCCTGGGACGAATTTAACAATCTGTCGCCCGATGAATGGGCGCCCCAAAACCTGCAGATTATGGATGTAAGCATCACCGAGAAAAAACTTACCTGGACTTACGACGGCGACAGCCGGATAGAAGGCTTTAAACTTGACCGTAAAAAAGGCGATGAACCTTGGCAGGTAGCTTACCAAACCTTCCCTAAAGAAACCCGCGAATGGAACGATACCGAAATTACCCCCGACCCTTCGCTGACTTACCAATACCGGTTGTATGCCTTTGCAGGGAAAAACTGCTCAGGGCAAATTACAAAATCAGTAAATGCACAAATTTCTGCACCATCAAACCTTCAAATCACTCCAAACTCAATTACTTCTGTAACCCTTTCATGGCAGGACAACAGTAATGGTGAAGACGGATTTAAAATTGACAGAAAAATAAATTCCGGTGCATGGGAATTAATTTTTGCTTCAGTAGGAAGTAACCTAACTTCATTTACCGACATTAATATTAATTGGCAGACAAATGATTACACATACAGGGTTTACTCCTTTTACGATAGTTACAATTCCTCAACCATTGAAAGTGCAATTTCATGGCCTGAAGTAAATACAACATCAGCCTCAAATGTTACTTACAATTCTGCAACCAGTGGTGGGAGCGTTACTATTCAGGGTAATTATTCAATATCTGCAAGGGGTATTTGCTATGGGACTGCTGCAAATCCTGATATTTCCGGTGCCCATACAACAGATGGTTCGGGTGTTGGTGCCTTTTCAAGCAATCTGACAGGATTAATACAGGTAACATCTTACAATATGCGCGCTTATGCAACAACAAGTTTTGGCACCTCATATGGGCCGCAAATAAATTTTACAACATTACCCTGGCAGTGTGGCACTACCTTTACCGATTCGCGTGATAACAATGATTATCTGACGGTTCAAATTGGAAACCAATGTTGGATGAGGGAAAACCTGGCCTATTTACCAAGCGTGAGTCCATCATCAAATGGTTCATTATCATTATCTTATTATTATGTTTATGGTTACGAGGGTACCAGCGTCACTGAAGCAATAGCCACCAGCAATTATCAAACATACGGCGTTTTATACAATTGGCCGGCGTCATCGACAGCATGTCCTGAAGGCTGGCATTTGCCATCTGATGCGGAATGGACTGTTTTGACTGACTATGTGAGTAGTCAGCCTGAATATCTTTGTAATAGTAACACAGATTTTATTGCCAAGGCATTTGCAGCTAACGCTTTTTGGAATAGTTCGGCCAATGTCTGTGCTGTTGGTAACGACCAGAATACCAATAATGCTACAAATTTTGCAGTCCTTCCGGGAGGCTATCGTAACTACAATGGAAATTTCTATGACATTGGCCACTACGGTACCTTCTGGGGTTCTACTCAGAACTCTTCTGGGGCTGACTGGTATCGGTATCTGAGTTCCGGAAACGCAGTCGTCAGCCGTATTTACGACGGAAAGGATTATGGTTTTAGCATGCGTTGTTTGCGGGATTAGAGACTATTTGATTATTTGACTATTTTAAAATTTGCCGCGATTTAAACTGAACTTGGTCGAAGCAATCGGAGGAATATTTTTTGAAAATGCCAAAATACTATGATTTGAATGTTGTGAAGAATCCTGGTAAATGACGTTATTCTAAATCACTTATCTTATTAATTATTCTGATACTCATGTCAATTCCCGGTATCAAAAAGTCGCTGTCGTAAGAAGCAATGTTATCAATCCCGAAAAATTTGCAGGAAGCAAGTATCAAAGCATCATTAGGCAATAAGTTGTACTTCTTCATAATCTCAAGACAATCCCTGGCAATTTCCTGGTTATGCCCAAGGTGAAAACAACCTGGCATTAAATCATACGGATTCAGGTCGGCAAAAGTTTCAGCAATCTGACCGGATGTTTTAACACTTAATGGTGATTTATTTGCATTCAACGCTACGAAGTGAAATAAATACTCACTCACAACAACCTGATTAATAAATAGTAAATGGTCACCTGCTATTAATTGTTCGTAAAAATCAGCATTGTTTCCTTTCAGGTACTCAACAAGTACACTTGTATCAATAAAAACCTTCATAATAAGTTTGTTTTATTGCCGATACCAAAGCTCCTCGTCTGCCAGCCACGTCGAATTTTTCGCCATGCCTGCAAATGCTTTTATTTTTTCCAGTTTATTTGTCGAAAAATCCTGTGTTGGAGACTTCTTTTCAGATTGGCCTTTAACAATAATCTGAATGATTAAATCCCTGTTTTTCAAATCGTCAGGCACTTCAATAAAGTACCTTCCGTTTTCAATCTGAGGCGTTATTGTAATTGTTTGCATGGTTTGTATTTTTATTTGCAAAGATACATTGCTATTTGATACAAGAATTGTTGAAGAAAAGGAAAAATCCCGCCTGGTTTAAAGCACTTAAAAGCCGGGTTTCAGAATAGGCAAACTCGAAGCCAATCGCGCAAAAGATTCTCTTGATCTAACGCAAAAGTCATTTGCCTAAGAGTAAACCGCTGAATATTAATACACAAAACTCATTTTATGCAAATCCCAACTTCAACTTTGGATTTGCATAAAACCAGCTCTGCGGCTCTCTGCGTAAGCCTTTGCGGTCTTTGCGGTGAAAATGGATTTTCTTTTCACGAGTGTTTTAACCATACTTAAAACACCTCACTTTTCTTAAAAAAGTTTTAAGTGTAGTTAAAAGAATCGAACACAGCTACATTCCCAATTATTGCTATAAGTTGGTAGGGTGATGGTTGCGAAATAGTCAGCTTATTGTTGTATTGTTTTATTTAAATTTGCAAAAAAAACAATTATGACTACACAAACCATTTCAATTGAATTGCCATCAGACATACTTTTGGCTTTAAATGCATCGGAAGCCGAGTTAAAGCAGAACATTAAAACATCGCTGGCTATCCGTTTGTACCGGCTCGAAAAGCTTACCCTTGGTAAGGCCGCCCAATTAGCTGGTTTGTCGCGTTTTGAGTTCGAAACCTTGTTGTCGGAAAATGAAATCCCTATCTCAAACCTGACACTGAATGATGTACTGAAGGATATTCAAAAACTGAAATAAATGAAAAACGGAATTGTAATCGCTGATTCCGGTCCCATTTTTTCCTTAGCTGTAATTGATAAACTCGGGATTTTAAACGATTTGTTTAATGAAGTGAAAATTCCACGGGCGGTTTGGGATGAGATCAGTTTTGATAAAACAAAACCGGATTATCACAAACTCGCAATTTTTTTTTCAGATAAAATTTGCGAAATATCGGGTTTCAATGATTTGACCTTTGTGATGGACTATGGAGAATCAGAAGCTTTGATTCTTTACCAGGAGTTACATGCAGATTTTTTGCTGATTGATGATAAAAAAGCCAGAAGAATTGCCGAAAATCTTGATATTAAATGCATAGGAATTATTGGTTTACTTTCGATTGCAAAAGAAAAAGGGCTGATTGAAAAATTAAAACCACTTTTTGAAACTTTATTACACAGCAAAAGGTTTTATTCTGTCGATTTACTAAATTCAGTGTTGATTTTGAAAGGTGAAGAAAAAATTGTTCTCACCAAATAGTTCAATTAACCTGAAAACACACAAACTTTTCACTGTTCAAAGTGAATTTCTTTGAAGTCTCCATCCCAATTCAACTTTCCACAAAGGTTACAAATTTCTTTATGCTGATTTTTTTTTGCTGAAAACGACAACTCCTCATCAATATCCTCGATTTCCAAATAAGGATAAAGCTTGAGGATTTCTTCCTTGGAGTGTCCTGAAGCCAGGAGCCTGACAATTGTTCCCACCGTAACCCGCATTCCCCGGATGCAAGGTTTTCCGCCCATCACATTTACGTCAAATGTAATTCTCTGAAGTTCCGGCATTTTTCCTTTTTTCAAATTTCTCAGCAAATATCTGATTATTTGTTGATAAAGAATATTTCTTAAAATCCTATTAAAACCTGTAATTTTCCCAACACCTGCTTTGGGATCATTTAGACAGCTCTTCGTGCTGCTTTTCGAGGGAAAAATTTCAATTAAATTTTCCTATTTTTGCATCAAATAACGAATAAAAAGACACTATGCAGCCAATATTGACAGATCATTTGCCTCAGGTTCAGGAACTTTGCCGTGAGTATCAGGTTCAGTCAATGTTTGCATTCGGTTCAGTTTGCACCGACAGTTTCACCCCCACAAGCGACATCGATTTCCTGGTTTCATTCCTGCCTATGGATTTTGGCGATTATGCCGATGCTTACTTTGAATTTGCAGATAAACTGGAAAATATCTTTCACCGAAAGGTTGATCTTATCACGGAAAAATCACTGTCGAACCCATTTTTTATTAAATCGCTGGAAAAAACAAAAACAAGGATTTATGGATAATCAGATTTTGAAGTACCTACATGATATGTTGGAATCCATCAATTCTATTAATTCTTATTTGGGTGAAACAAGAATTTTTGAAGAATACAAATCCAACAAAATGCTGAGACGGGCGGTTGAACGCGAATTTGGCATAATAGGTGAAGCGATGACAAAAATTATTCAAATAAACCCTTCAATAAGTCTTTCAGCAAAAAGTCAGATCAAGGGAATGCGAAATCGTGTAATTCATGGATATGACAAGGTGGATGATGAGATAGTATGGGGCACTATAATTCGGCATTTGCCAGTATTAAAATCTGAATTAGAAGTTTTAATAGAACAAAATTCAAGCATAACCGATTTGCCCTAAAAAGTCATTTCTACCACCAATCAAAATCAACTTCAATGAAAAAAATCGTACTCCTTGCTTTGCTTTTTGCCTTTTTTCAGGCTTTTGCGCAAAGCCAGCCTTCGGTTGACGAAATCCGTAATTCAGGAAAATACCTTGTCGGCACTGGACAGGGTTCAACATACAAACTCGCCGACAACGCCGCCCTCGATGCCCTCATTACCCAAATCTCGGTACAGGTGCAGAGCGATTTTACAAACACCGTCACCGAAGTAAACGGCAACTTTCAGGAATACGTCCAGTCCATCGTAAAAACGTATTCCAACGTTACCCTTTCGTCAGCCAAAAGCCTGCTTGTCAGCGAAAAACGGGGCGCCTTCGAGGTGATGCGCTATATTTCGTTTACCGACCTGGAACAACTTTTCGAGAACCGCAAAAACAAGATTTCGGCTTACATACAAACCGCCCTCAAAAGCGAAGCAGAACTCCGCATCGGCGATGCGCTGCGCAACTACTACTGGGCGCTGCTCCTGCTTCAAAGCCACAAAAACGGCGATGCCATCACCGCCGAATTTCCGGGAGAGGGAACTTTGCTTCTTAAAACAGCGCTCCCCGACAGGATCAACAACCTGTTAGCTAACTTGAAATTCAGGATCAAAAACACCGAAAACCTTCCGGAAGAAAAATACAAAGCCGTTTACCTCGAAATAACCAGCAACGGGAAACCCGTGAGCAACCTCGATTTCACTTACTGGACCGGGCGCAATTACTCCAACCTGCAAACCATCAAAGACGGACTGGGCATGGCCGAGTTTTTTGGTGACACCGAAACGCAGGTACAGAAATTGAAAATCGTGGTGGAATACGCGTATGAGGAAAAATCGAAAATAGACCTGGAGGTAAAAGAGGTCATGGAAAACATTTCGCTTCCGCCCTTCGACATGGCTGAATTTGAAATCACCCTACCGGCTGAACCAGCTGCTATGCCTGCCATTGCTGTTCCTGAAAGGGCTGACATCGATTTTCAACAGCTGAATAAAATCGAACACTCCCGCACCCTGAAAAAGAACGTGTTGCAGGTGGTTGAAGCCATCCGGGGCAGAAATTACGGAAGTATTGAAACCTTGTTCACCCCCGATGGCTGGGTGATGTTCGACAAACTGATCACCAGCGCTACGGTAAAAGTGCTGCCGTTTATCGACACCCTGGGCATGGTCAGCCTGAACGGAACCACCATCGTGCGGTCGGTGCCCATGAAATTTTCGTATAAAAACAACTCCCGCGAATTTATCGAAAATGTGGTGTTTACCTTCAACAGCACCGATAAAATTGAAGCTGTATCGTTTTCCATCGGCGACCAGGCCATCAGCGACATTGCCTCCAAAAGCAGCCGCTTTGGAACAGTGGAGGACAAATACCAACTCATTCAGTTTATGGAGTACTACAAAACCGCTTACTGCCTCAAACGGTTGGATTACATCGAAGACATTTTTGCCGACAACGCCCTGATCATCGTTGGGCATGTGGTACAAGAGGCCGAACCCATTGACGGCATGTACGCCATGGCCGGAAACGAAAGGGTAAAATTTATAGAACTCTCGAAAAACGATTACATCGAAAGGTTGCGCAATGTGTTTGCCAGCAACGAGTATGTGAACATCCAGTTTGAGGACAACCTCGTGACCAAAGTCAACGGCGACGACAAGATTTACGGCATCCAGATCCGTCAGTACTACTACTCCACCAACTACGCCGACCAGGGCTACCTTTTCCTGATGATCGACCTGAACGACTCCATCAATCCCAAAATCTACGTCCGCACCTGGCAACCCGAGAAAAATCCCGATGGTTCCATCTTCGGGCTGAGCGATTTCAGGATGAATTAATCGAGATGTTACCTGTTGTTTTTTTTTGTGTAAGTTTGCATAAAGTTTTGCATTACTGATGAATATCGATAAACAAATAGAATATTGGAAAAATGGATCAAAAGAGGATATTGAATCAGCAGAATTGTTGATCCAGAACAACCGGCTTCTTCATGGTTTATTTTAGTGTCATCTTGCAACGGAGAAAATGATCAATGCTCACATTGTTAAAAGTACCCTTCAGGTTCCACCTAAATCTCACAATCTTTTATGGCTACTTGAAAAAACACAATTAGCAATTGATCCTGTTCAGGAAAAATTAGTTGGTGAATTAATGGTTTATCAACTCGAAGGCAGATATCCTGAAAATTTTCCGGCGCATCCTGGAAAAATCGAATCCCTTAGAATTTTATCTGAAGTAAAAACATTCATAATATGGTTGATGAACAAATTGTAAATACAATTATAAGATACGTTACGCTGCTTAACCAAGAGGGATTTGACATTACAAAAGCCTTTCTTTATGGTAGCTTTTCTACTGGTAAAACACATGAAACCAGTGATATTGATTTAATGTTGGTGTCAGGTAGCCTTGATGAAAATGATACTGAGAAAAAATCACGTGCATGGGTTCTTACCCGGAAAGTTGATACCCGAATCGAACCCTACATTGTTAATCTTGAGCGATTTCTCCATGACGATAGCTCCCCACTGCTCGAAATTGTGAGGCAACAGGCTGTGGAAATACGATTTTAAGGTTACTGCCCCCTCATGATCGACCTGAACGACTCCATCAATCCCAAAATCTAAGTCCGTACCTGGCAACCCGAAAAGAACCCCGATGGTTCCATCTTCGGGTTGAGCGATTTCAGGATGAATTAGGAGATGAGTTAAGCCTAAAAAGGTATTTACCCCCTAAATCTCTGCATGCTGTTGGCAAGCCATAAAAGGGACTTTTGCAAACTGCTGATTTTTAGTGTTTCTCCCTTTAGGGACAGGGGGTAAAAAACACTAAAAATCAGCATTTCAGAGCTTTTTAGACTGAGGTCAAAAATTCATTTACTTTTTACTTTTCAACAATTGTAAATGATTTCATATTTTTGTAAAAACTGAATATAAGATGACAGATTATAAACAAATTATCAGGCGTGATCCAAACAAAAGATTTGGTAAGCCCTGCATCCGACAAACAAGGATTACGGTGTATGATGTGCTTGGTTGGCTGGCTTCAGGGATGAGTTTTGAAGAAATTTTATCCGATTTTCCCGAATTGATCGTGGAAGACATCAGGGCATGTTTGGCTTTTGCTGCCAACAGGGAAAGGAAAATACTAAAAGTGTAACCCAATTTGAAAAACAATCCAGAACCAAAAAAAAACATGAACCCAAAAATTGTATTCAAATTATTCTCAATCATTACGTTAGTTTCGTTCCTTTCCTGCGAACGCGACTGGAACAACCCCTGGGACGAATTTAACACCCATTCTCCCGAAGAATGGGCGCCCCAAAACCTGCAGATTACCGATGTAAGCATCACCGAAAAAAAACTCACCTGGACTTATGACGGCGACAGCCGGATTGAAGGTTTTAAAATTGACCGTAAAAAAGGCGATGAACCTTGGCAGGTAGCTTACCAAATTTTCCCCAAAGAAACCCGTGAGTGGAGTGATGCCGAAATTATCCCCGACCCCTCGCTCACTTATGAGTACCGGTTGTATTCATTTGCAGGGAAAAACAGCTCAGGTGGACAAACAGTACCAAGTTTAGTGAATTTTGCCGCTCCCACCAACATGCAAACCGAAAAACTATCCGACAATAGCTACAAACTCACCTGGACTGACAACTCCACCGGTGAGCAAGGCTTTAAAATTGACAGGAAAATTGATGAAAACGCCTGGATTACTGCCTTTGCAAAGGTACCTGACAACCAGACTACCTTTACCGACACCAACGTTTTTCGTGCTACCAATGTGGAATACAGGGTGTATGGGTTTTATGAGGGTTACGAATCCGGAAAATCGTCTATTACAACCAGCGCGGAGATAACCGCTCCGACGAATTTGGTAATTAGCCAAAGTTCTATTTCCTATATTACGCTAACCTGGCAGGATAACAGCAACGGTGAAGATGGCTTTCGGATTGAACGGAAATATGAAGAAGGTGATTGGGAATTTCTGACTACAACAAAGTACAATTTGTTTGAAGACAATAATTTCCAACTGAATACGCAGGTTTATTATCGGATTTGTGCTTATTTCGGACAATACAATTCGACTTGGGCAGAAAAGGATTTTAACTCACAAATACCCGCTCCTTCAAATCTTCAAATCACGCCTAATTCAATAACATCGGTAACATTAAACTGGCTTGATAACAGCAATGGCGAAGAAGGTTTTAAAATTGACAGGAAACTCAATTCCGGTGCATGGGAGATAGAGTTTGCAACTGTTGGTAGTAACCAGTTCTCTTTTACCGATAATGAAGTCGACTGGCTACAAAACAACTACTATTACAGAGTATATTCTCATTTTGGAGAATACAATTCTGGTACTGTAGAAAATGCGATTTCCTGTCCGGAAGTTACAACAAATGCTGCATCAAATGTTACATACAATTCGGCAATAAGCGGTGGTAGCGTTACTATTCAGGGTAATTATTCAATATCAGCAAGGGGTATTTGCTTTGGGACTTCTCCAAATCCTGATATTTTTGGTCCTCATACAACAGATGGTTCGGGTGCTGGTTCCTTTTCAAGCAATCTGACAGGATTGATACCGGTAACGGCTTACAATATGCGTGCTTATGCAACAACAAGTTGGGGGACATCTTATGGTCCCCATATGAATTTTACTACATTAGTTTCACCCTGGCAGTGTGGCACTACTTTTACCGACTCCCGTGATAATAATGATTATTTCACAGTTCAAATAGGAAACCAGTGTTGGATGAAAGAAAACCTGGCATACCTTCCCAGCGTTAGTCCATCAGCCAATGGATCACAAAACTCGCCATATTATTATGTCTATGGTTACCAGGGTACAAATGTCACAACAGCCAAAGCCACTGCCAATTACCAGACCTATGGCGTTTTATACAACTGGCCGGCATCCCTGACTGCCTGCCCAGTAGGATGGCATCTGCCTTCAGATGCAGAATGGACAATCTTAACTGATTATTTAGGTGGTGAAAGTGTGGCTGGCGGAGAAATGAAAGAAACCGGAACTACTCATTGGCAAAGCCCTAATACGGGCGCTACCAATAGCAGTGGTTTTACAGGTCTACCTGGTGGTGACCGCGATGGTAGTGGTAGCTTTGGGTATATATTCCAACAAAGTTACACATGGTCATCGTCAGAGTACACCATACCTAACTCATTGGCACGGCGATTGAGTTATAACAATGCAAATATCATTCGTAATAGCTACAACAAGAGTTATGGGTTCAATGTTAGATGTTTGAGAGATTGATGAAATTTGTTTACATCTCTTAATAAAAAGTTAATAAAAAATCTCATTTTCTTTTCTGAATTTTAAATTGAAATAATTGACTGATATTACATTCAATTTTATGAAAGCAACTTTACTTCTTGGTTCGGGAGTATCATATCATTCAGGGATTCCTAAAATAGAAGAAATCACAAATGAAATTCTTTATGCAAAAAACATAGGAAAATATAATCTGAATTATTTGTATGAGGGTCGTTATGGTTTTAAGGTTAATCCTCACTACAATTATTATACTGTACAATGTCAGGAATTGATAAAAATGGTCAAGGCTGAGATTGCTTATTTTACCAAGCATATTTCATACAACCACTCGGTAAATTATGAAGATATTTACTATGTATTATGGCAGATTTATAACAGTTATTACAAAGATTACGAGAATCCTGCATTATTTAGGGCAATGCAGTATTTATTTGAACAATCAGGGCTCACTCTTGATGATTTCAAGGAAAGTTTGAAGGAAACCTTAAGCTATATTGAATCAATTGTCTGGCAAAGAATAGATATAAAAATTGAGACTTGTAAGCAATATGATATTATTTCAGATCTGAGCAGTATTTTGGAAATAAATGCCATCTGTACGCTGAATCATGACCTTGTTTTGGATAAATGGTTGGAAAACAATAAGATTGATTTTGATGATGGATTTTCTTTATTGGACAGCAAATTTCCTGAATGGCAAGGATTTGATCCCAATTATAGTAAACTGAAAATCTGTAAATTGCATGGTAGTGTGAATTGGTATGAAGTTAGAGTAATAAAACCAATAACCTCCGATAAAATTTTAAAAATCCCGAATCATGTCTATTGCGATTCGCTTAGTGAAATTGATGAAAATATTTTAGCTTCTAATAAAGAGCTACCAGAATTGTTGATCGGTACTTTTAATAAAATGTGGGGCTATTTAAGTGGGATTTTTGAGCACCAATATGATGAATTTAAAAAATCTTTAGCCGTTTCAGAGTTATTATTGGTTTCTGGATATGGTTTTGGAGACAAAGGAATAAATACAAGGCTTACTTTTTGGTTGGCTAATTCAAAAAGTAAGAAGTTGATAATTATACATCCGAGCAAATCAGAGTTGATTGAAAATGCACGGGGGAGTTTTCACTTGCATATTTTAGGCGAAAGATTCCAAAATCCTAAAGTTGAGATAATTGAAATGAAATTTGAAGATGTTAGTGTTGATGATATTACGAAATGTATTTGAATGAAATAATGATACAAAACCGATTCTAAAAGAAATCCCAGCATGGCCGTGGTTTCGATGGATAACTGTCAGCCGGGCAATACTTACAAAGGCGTCGAACACAGGTACATTCCCGATTTTTGCCAGGAGTTGGTGCAAGGATATGTAAAAAATTTCCGGCTTTGAAAAGAACCATTCGGATGAACAATTAAACCAATATTTTTGTGAAAAAAAATCGGGATATGGAAAAGCAGAACTTCAAAACAAGTTAATACGGGAAATTCTGAGTATTCAGAATCCGGTTGTGCTTACAAACCTGGAGTCCTATCTCACACAAGTACTCCATGAGGAAAATGTGATACTTATTGATTATGAAAAAAGAATTGTGGAAACCGGCATCAGCCAGGTAAATGAAGGGGATTTTTTTACTGATGATGAAGTTGTTGAAAATACCAAACAATGGTTAAACCGATAATCCGGTCGAAACCTGCTGATGAAATTTATTAATACATGAGAAAGAAATTGTGATCCTGATGGTTTGGGATACACGGCAAAACCCTAAAAATCTGAATATTGAAGACCTCTTTTAACAAAATCCTAAACAAACACCTTAGGCTTCTTTCCATTTTGAACAGTTTTTTTTGGCAAACGTTTTAACCATACATAAAAGAATGGTCTGTTTTTGTGAAAGTTTTAAGCATAGTTAAAAGACTTTGAAAAATCCGGGAACGAAGGACAGAAATTAGTTTCTTTACTATTTTTGTACCTGTGTTTTTGCATGGCGATTTTAATAAAAACGGAACTATGAATTTACAGTACATTACGGACCATACAGGAAAAACAGCCGGTGTTTTTATCCCTTTACAGGAATGGGAGGCGCTTAAAGCCAGGTTCATTGGGCTGGAAGAGGAAGAACCTGGAGAACAATCAAAGGAAGAAATTTTACAGGGTTTAAAACAAGCTGTCGAACAAATGAACCTGGTTAAACAAGACAGGCTTAAAGCCCGCCCGGCAAGAGAATTATTAGATGAACTATAATGTAAAAACAATTCCCTGGTTTGACAGGCAAGCCAAAAGGCTTTCCCGTAAATACGATTCTTTTAAATCAGATCTTTCTGTTTTAGTCGGGTCACTTTCATCTCATCCCACTCAAGGAACAGCGCTGGGTAATGATTGTTATAAAATCAGAATGGCCATAAAATCAAAAGGAAAAGGTAAAAGAAG
>CALFEP010000194.1 GCA_937950125.1 uncultured Bacteroidota bacterium | reverse complement strand
TCACCAGCCCAACCACAAAATTGGATGTTTCCGGTTTACAGCCGGGTATTTATCTACTGAAGATTACATCGGAAAATCAGATTGTGTTGAAAAGGTTGGTAATACAGTAAATCTTTCAACATAGAATTTTGATTTTTCAATAAAACCTGCCAACTTGAATTACCACACAGGCAGGTTTTTTTCTTGAAATCTGATCCCGATTTCCAGACGGGTTTTGGTAAATCCCAATTCTACGAGGTAAGTCTTGCTTATCATAGGTTTCAATTCTGCGCGTTTGGGACACCAGGGGATCGGAAACCTCAAAATCATCGAGGGCAAACAGGTGAAAACCTTCACCATCACCAGCCTTAGCAACCATTAGGAGTTTCTGAATTGGAGTCCGGAATTTACAAGTTGAAAATCAGAAAATGTTAATAAACTCACAAAAAACGTTTTTTTAAAAACCCCTAAAGCAGTTTCTTGTTTTAAAATTTAATAGTATCGAATTTGTAATAATTTGATACTGTTATGTTTCTGTAGTTGCAGAGACATTACCGCTTAATAACAATATTAAAACAGTATTATGGAAAAATCTACCGTTATTTTCTCAACCCCAGATCTAGAAAAGGTAAGGATATGGATATTGGTCTTTCTGGCATTTATTTTTGGATTGGAATTATCTGCGCAGGATACCACAAATGTTCCTCCAAGTGCTATTCATCAAAACAACGAGAATGATTTTGTTCCTGACGAGATCATTGTTCAGTTCACCACGGCTGTTGCTGAACAATTAAAACAGACAGCACAAAGGGGTGCAACAATTACCGGTTTGAAGCAAATTGATGCCCTCAACAGCAAACACGGTGTAAAAAGCATCGAAAAGGCCATCAGGTTTGTTGATTCGCCGAAAACCAATGTGCAGCTTGCGGAAAAATATGGTCTTTCGAGGATTTATGTTTTGAAGCTTCAAAAAGGAAGCGATGTTCAAAGGATCGCTGAAGAGTATGAAAACAATCCGGATGTTGTTTTTGCCGAGCCAAACTTTATCGACTATCTTACTACGGTTCCGAACGATCCTACTTATTCGTTACAATGGGGACTTAAAAATACCGGGCAGGCTATATCTTACACCAACACAGTTGTAGGAACACCCGGGGCTGATATTAACATCGAACCTGCCTGGACCTTGCACACTGGTGATGAGAATGTAATAATTGCAATTATCGATACAGGATTGGATTATTTGCATCCTGAGTTCGCAGGACGGGTGGTACCCGGTTATGATATTTACAATAACGACAACGATCCGATGGATGATGGAAACCACGGTACTGCCTGCGCCGGAATAGCTGCTGCATCAGGTAACAACGGGATTGGTGTGGCAGGTGTTAACTGGAATTGTAAGATCATGCCGGTTAAGATTTTCCCGGCAATTGGGGGCACTTCTACAGAAAATGTTGCGAATGGTATCATCTGGGCTGCTAATAACGGAGCTGATGTACTTTCGTGCAGTTTCGGCGGTTCTTCCGCATCGGATTTAAGACTAAATGCTGTTAACTATGCCTACGACCTGGGTTGCACCATTATTGCATCACGTGGCAACGCCAACAATAGCCTTGCTTCATACCCTGCTTCATATTCAAATGTAATTGCTGTTGGAGCATTAAGCCCTTGCAATGATCGCAAAACTCCTTTAACCTGCGATGGTGAAACCTCGTGGGGAAGCAGCTATGGAAACGATCTTGACGTAATGGCACCAGGTACGCGTATTCATACCACTGACAGGTTAGGCTCGGCAGGGTATTCAACCACAGATTATACTGCAACTTTCAACGGAACATCAGCGGCCTGTCCATTTGTCGCAGGTGTTGCAGCACTCATATGCTCTTATGCACCGAATCTTTCAAATGCTGAAATAGCAGATGTGCTTACTATGACTGCTGTTGATATTGCCACTCCCGGCTTCGATGATCAAACCGGATATGGCTGTGTGGATGCCTTTGCTGCATTAAATTTGGCAGCCATTGCCCAAAAACCTGAAATAACAGTTTCGACCAATATTGTCTCTTTTTCAATATATCCCGATGAAAATGACAATGAAATTATTACGATTTCGAACATTTTGGGTGCCGATGTGTTGCCTCTTTACTGGGATATCAGCTACAATTCTGTATCAAATCCCTGGCTGACGTTAAGTAAATCATCCGGAAGGATTTTGGCCGGTGGTTCTGATCAGGTACAAATCAATGTGAACAGCTTTGACATGTCTGACGGAGATTATTCATGTACTCTTGACATCAATAGCAATGATCCCGACAATCCGGTGGTTCAGGTTGTGGTAAATCTGGAGGTTTTGTACAATCCTCCCCCAGTTGCAGTAATTTCCCCTCCCGAAATGTGGTTTGCATTATCTGTTGGGCAGACAGCCAGTAAAACCATTTCGGTTTTAAACGGAGCCAGCCCGGGCGATCGCAACCTTCACTGGAATGCTTCTGTTCATGGGCCGAATTTATCATGGATCAGTCTGAACGCTATTTCGGGAGTGACTGCGCCTGGCATAACTGCCAACGTCCAGGTTACAGTAAATACCGCTGGTTTGGCTGCCGGAGTTTATCAGGATACTGTCGTTGTTACAACCAACGATCCGGCTAATCCTCTGGTTCGGATACCTGTTCAGCTCACATTGAGCTTTCCACTTGTTAAAACCGCTAAAATTCTGATTTGCGTTTCAGGGACTACCTATTATGGTGGTTCATCACCCGATATTAAAGCTTTTGACCTGGATGGAACCAATCCGATTTCACTTTTCATCGGGCATCAACAACCTGTAACCGGTGCAATAGACAATGTAAACAAAAAGTTTTACTGGATCGACTGGAGTGCGGGAAATAGTATTTTAAGGGGAGATTTGGATGGGTCAAACAAGGAAACCGTATTAAGTGGCCTGGGAACACCCAATGCGGTGGCTGTTGATGGGCAAAACGGCTACATCTATTATATCGAAACTAATTATCCCAATCGTCGTATTCAAAGAGCCAACCTGGATGGAAGCAACGTTGTAACCATATTGGGTATGACAGGTCAGAATGCCAACGGGCTTTCATTGGATATCGCCAACGGGAAAATGTACTGGTGTGAAGGTTTTCATCCCAGTAATCCGGAAGGAGTCTGGCGTGCAAATCTGGATGGTACAAGCCCTGTAAGAATTATTGCGACTGTAAGCGATCCATTTGGCCTGGCGCTGGATTTGGAACATGGTAAAATTTATTGGGGTGAAACCTACCCGGATGATATCATTAAGAAAGCTAATCTTGACGGAACCGGCATTGAAAATGTGGTAACAACAAATTCTATCAGGAGCCTGGCCATTGATGTTACTGGTGGGAAGATTTACTGGAGTGACAGCGGATGGGACGGTTCGACCTATTTGCCATATATTGCCCGTGCAAACCTGAATGGCACCGGGATGGAAACCATTCTTACTTCAACAAGTCTTTTGTTTCCAAGAATCACCTTAGATCTGAACACTGATGTTAATTGTCCTACAGAACTAACGGTTAACCATCCGGGAGATGAACCTGATGCCAATCCCGGTGACGGGATATGTGCCACTGCCGATGGCTATTGTACTCTAAGGGCTGCCGTTATGGAAGCCAATGCACTTAGCCAATGTTCGCCGCTTTCGATCAATTTCAGTATTACCGGCACCATAAACCTGGCCACCACTTTGCCAAATCTTACTCATCCCAACCTTACAATCACCGGCCCCGGAGCAGACCAGTTGACTGTGCAGCGCAGTTTTGCCGGCGGCACACCCGAGTTTAGGATATTTACCATTCCAGTGGGGAAAACTGTAGAAATTGCCGGATTAACAATAAACAATGGTTATGGCAATAATGGAGGAGCCATACAAAATTCAGGAAATCTGACAGTTAACCAATGTACACTCAGCAATAATTTCAGCGGATCAAACGGTGGAGGTGGTATAGGAAATTTTGGTATTCTTCAGTTGAATGGATCCATGTTCATCAATAACTCTGCTTCCTTTGCTGGTGGTGGGCTTTTGCAGATAAACGGAGGAACCACCACAGCTATCGGTTGTCGCTTAACCGGAAATACAGCACCCCAGGGCGGGGCTATCGGTAACCAGGGAATGAGTGTGGATGCCCAAATGAGTTTTACAAACTGCATCATAGAGGGAAATAGTTCAGGAAACGGCTCAGCGCTGATCAATATTGCAAGTGGAGCTAATACAACCCTGAGCCTGTTAAACTGTACAGTCGCAGGAAACACAGGATCTTCTGCCATTAATTGCGGGTCAAATTCAGGTCCGGTTTCTTTGACATATAAGAATTCGATTTTTGATAATCCTGGTTTTCAAAATTTTGTTGGTAGTGGTTTAACCTCCCTTGGCAACAATATCAGCAGTGATGGAACGGGTAATCTTATTGCTTTAGGCGACAAGCCCAATACTAATCCGCTTTTTGTTTCAGCTGCCGACTACCATCTTCAGCCCTGCTCCCCTGCCATCAATGCAGGAACCAACACCGGCGCCCCG
>CALFEP010000193.1 GCA_937950125.1 uncultured Bacteroidota bacterium | reverse complement strand
TAGTAAAATCTTCGGTACACAGGCATTTTTACCCGGATTTTAACAAGATTTTCCTCAAATGGAAATCCAGCCGGCGGCAAGCAGATGGCATTGTGGTGATGGAAATTTGACAGGATTAAAGGATGCAACAGGATAAACAGGATTGGGTTTTATGGCGGAATGTCGGAACTTGAAAAGATCAGGGCAGAGGTGGTGGTTGCATCCATTCATGTAGCAGCTTTCAGTGTATCCGTCGTTTGGCTCTGCAAAACTCGTAGCTTCTTGCCGGATGGTTGGGTTTAAGGCCTATTTGTTGGTTGCATTTCTATTTATCATTCAATTCATTACGTATTTTATTCATTTCATCATTTGTCAAATCAATAGTATCGCTAATAATTTCATCTGATAATCCTTTTTTTATCAACCTTTTTGCAAATTCAATTTGTTGTTGTTTCAGAGCTTTCTGTTTTTCGTATTCCTTTTCAAAACTTATTGTTTGAGCAATACTTGCATTCGAACTCAATATTTCCAGATAGTTTTGATAATCTGCCAATTGTTCAGGCGTCATGGTGATTGTTTTCAGCTTTTCTCTGGCTTCTACTAATCCTTTGGCTTTAAATTCATCTTTAATCTCGCTGTTTTTGAAAAAATAAATCCACTCATCTATGGTATTTTTTGCAACATCATCAAATTGGTTCACCCTGATCAGGTAGTGAAATGGAAAAATATCGGAAACAGTTTCTTTATTGAATAAAGCTTTTTGTTCATCCGACAATTCAAAAATATCATGTTGATTTACGCCTACAAATTTAGTCTCACCTTTGTATAAATAATCTTTTCCTTGTCCGAAATTGAAATAAACAATGCTGATCGTAATCACTTTTTTTACCATCGAATAAGGTGAACCCTCTTTCATATATTCGGTTATCGCCTTGGATGTGCCAAATAAAACCCTGAATAGGTAATCAAGTTCCCTTGTATTTTGAATTTCTACAATAATGATCTCACCTTTTGAATTTTCAATCAAAATGTCCACGCGATTGCTTTTATCATCCAGGGTTTCTTTATTTCCTTCTTCCGATAAAAGCGATTTTATTTTAACATCTTCCTGAAACAATTCTGACAAAAAACCTTCTAAAATTCCAAAATTTGCTTTGCTGCGAAGTATCTTTTTTGCAGCCCAATCAAACCTGATATGCGATTTTGTGGTAGTTATCATTGTTTTTTTAATTTTATGATGCAAAATTACGACTTTTCAATCAGTTTTCAAATTTTTCATCACAGTAATGCCAGTAGTAACAGGCTGAACCGCAAACAGCGCTTGATTTTACAGGATGACAGGATGCTGCAGGATAAACAGGATTGAATTTAAGACCGGTTTGTTACCCTTAGTTTTTTTCATTTATCAGGTTTTGGAAAAAAGTAGTTTAACATCTTCTTGTAGTTATTCTGTGCTGAGAGACAAGTATCTGTTAAATATCCTTTTACCTTCGGATATTCAGTTAATCCCCTGTAATAATAAAATTTATGATCATCCTCGATTATGAATGGAATAATATCATTAGCCAAACACTCCTTAAAAATGATCAATCGGCCAACACGACCGTTTCCGTCCTGAAAAGGATGTATCTGTTCAAACTGAAAATGAAAGTCAATGATGTCATTGATTGTTTTATGATTCAGGTTATGGTAGTTTTTTATCAGTTTTTCCATGTCCTTTGGAACACTTGATGGTAATGAGGTTTCTTTTCCTCCAACTACATTGGCCAATAATTTGTAATCTCCGACCCGAAACCAGGATTTTTTTGCATCAGATGTATTGATTTTAAGCAAATAATGAAATCTCTTAATGTGCTCTTCCGACAATGGTTCGCCGGCAATATCCAACATATAATCAAAACAGGCAAAGTGATTTACTGTCTCAACAATATCATCTACATTGGCTGTAGTTTCACCATTCTCAAGAAAAATCGTATTTGTTTCGTAAATATACCTTGTTTGTTCCTCCGACAACTTGCTGCCTTCAATACGATTTGAGTTGTACGCAAGTTTTATTTGGGTTTGATGATATATCCCACCTTTTAAACCACCCGATTTTTCTTCCCGTAAAATGTTTAAAAGTTCCATACTCCAATGCATCTTTGTTTGACTTCAGCAAAGATATTAAATCTCTGCTGATGATTGATTTTTAAAATCACAGGTCACTCTCACTTGTCCCGAAGTTTCCGGAGCGGCCGCTGGAAGATTCTGACAAATTCGTAGCTTCACGTTGGGCGGCTGGGTTTAAGTCCTTTTTGTTATGGATAGTTTATTTTTCTATTCGAATACTAACGATAAAGTACCCAATATTATCATTAAACCACAAATTTGCGTAGTTGTATTTCTTTATGTAATTATAAACTGCTGTATCAAGCTCTATTTGTTCTGCTTTTACATTTTTTAATAATTCTTCATTTAACCAATTATCATTTATCGTTAAGTACAATGTTCCAGATTTTTCTATTTTTTTCTCGAATTCCTTACCTATATCTAATATTTCTGAGGGTTCTGGCTGAACATTTGGTCCATTCTTTTTATCCGAAATTACACCAATAATTTTTCCGCAAGGTAAGAAGTTAGCAATTCTGTATTTCACTCTCAAGGTATCTTTTGATCTTTCAAATTTATATTCATCTTTTGGTTCAAGTCCGTTTGGGCCTGCCCAAGGATACGGAGGTAAACTGTCCGAAAAAGAATACTCCATCATGTGGTGTGCTGCTAAGCAGGCATTACCTGAAACTCGGATTAATACGTTCTGATTTTTTTTAAATTCAATTCCAGTATTAATCCAAGGGGTAGTAATAGCACCATTAGCATTTAGAAGAAAATTATAATATTCTTTTTCTTTGGTAACTATCTTTATACCATTTTCAATTCCTATATAAAATTGTATATCATCTCTCGTATTTTTCACAAAAATCAACAATACGGAACAAATAATTGCTGCAACAGCAGAAATGAATAAAATAGAAAAAACAAAGATTTTCCAATCTGTAAAAATTCTCAGAAATAATTTCGAGAAGGAGAACGTGTCATGTTGCTCGTTCTTTTCCATGATATTTATTTTTTAAATTAGCCATAACGGTATGCAGCTATGCCCAGTAGCTGTTTTGCAGGCTTCGTCACTGTCAAACGGCACAAAGTTAATGCGGGGTACACGGTTTCAAGTTGCTCTTTCATAGGCTATTGGGCATAAGTGCTGTTATGCATTGGGTGTATTATTCTGTCATCTTTTCCCAGTTGTTGCAGCACGACTGCGGCTGGCAGCTCTCACTCCATCAATGAAACTCTCAATTTTATCTTCCCAACCATCAGGTAAAAGTGATGAAATAGGTTCAGAGACTGTACTCAATTTTCTTGGATATTTGGTATGATTCCAAACCATATCATAATGATTAATATAATATGCATGCCATATTGTTCCAGGAGGTCCTTCTGGATTATTAGGTTGTGGATTTGTTAACCAGACTGTCATTGAAGTTACAGATTCTCGTCCAAATGGATAGGGGTTTAATATCATATTGTTGCCAGCAATTACCATAAAAACAGTTGGTGCACCATTTACTAATCTAATTGCTTCACGTGGCACATTCCAAGTTAGTGCTCGAACTAATGATTGTTTAAGCTCTTGAGCAATATCTCCGTCAGCCCGATCCTCTTGTTTTTCTCTATGTGTAACGTAATCCCAGTGAGTAAACATGAGTTTAAGAGTTTTTTGTTTCTCAAGAGATTTGCGGATAAATTCTTCAAACCATGAACCTTGACGAAAAAGCCCATCTAAAGTTGACCCAACAATAATCATTTCACGACATTTCTCATCATCAAGAGATTCTTCTAAAACTCGTTTAACTAATGTAGCCCTTTCATCAGAAATTCCTCGAAAGAAATGCTTTTCAGATGATTGAATTATTTCCATTATGCGCTGATTCGAACGAGATTCATGAAGTAGATTTTGTCCATCACTTTGGAATTCATTTAAAAGTTTTTCTTGTTCAATACGGTACTTTTCTAATAATGAGGAGTATTCATCTTCAACAGGTTTTTGAAGAAAATAATGCTCTAATGTCCACAGTATTCCTGCTGGTAATAGAGATGATGCACAAATTAAATATACTAGTTTCTCAACATCATTACCAGAAGGCAATTTAATGTAAAGTAACAAAAAGACTATTCCTATCCCTATGGTTAATAGGCTAACAAGCAGATAAACTCTTGAATCTAATTTTTTCATATTTATTTTGTATTAAACATATTTGCAAACTCAGTTTCATTATTTTCGGAGTGTTATTCACATTTTGAAGTTCTTCATCACCTAATGCATAACTCATTTATTAATATGATAAAATTATACTATTGCCCCGGAATTTGGCATCAATAGTATGATTTTTACTGTTTACTATTTCGCAGTTGGTTGTCATTCAATTATTCCGGTTTTTATTTGTCAATCCCTTTACGGCGCAGGTTGTGCCGGCGTTTCCTTCCCCTTCCTGCCAGCGCCCAGATCCACAATGATGCGGGCATTCTGGTAGTTTGCGTAAAAATCGGGATTGCTTATCCGGAACGAAAGCATAAGCATGTCGAGCTTGTTTTTGAGCAATAGGTCGGTTTCCTTAAACAGCGTCCGAATGGCAGCAGTGGCCGACTTGCTTACGGCGGCGGCGTTGCGGCGTTTGGGAATGGCCGTAAGGAACTGCCCAAGCAGCGTTTGCAACTGGGTGAGGTCGGCAGCCACAATGTTGTAGCCCGTCAACTGGGTGGCCAGCGGCGAGGCAGCTTCGTAAATGATGCGCGCCTTGTCGTAAAAAATGTTGTCGCGCGACTGTGCCAGGTTGCTGGGCGAGTAATTGGCCACAGCCATCAGTTCGGCATTGCCGGTGGCGCTTGCATAGGCCAGGAGTGCGCCGCTCACCTTCAGTGTTTGCCGCGTAAGGGTTTCGCGCAGTTGTTTGCGCTCGGTCACCAGCCCCGACGCATCCTTTTCCTGCTTCTGCCGCTCGGTGCGGATGGCCGTAAGCTTATTGTCGAATTCCGTTTTGACGGCGCCAATGGCCGCTACCGGAGTCCAGGTGGCCTGTGTTCCGGCTAAAAAGGCCTGCACAGCCTCGTACATGTTCAGTTTGTTAATTTGATCCGAAGTCATAATTGAAAAATTTTTTGTTACAGCAAAAGTAAAAATTAAATCATATGCAATAAATCCTTTCATATAAAATATTTTGAAACAAAACCGGCTGAAAATTGTCCTGATCTGGTCAGAAGGATTGATCAACAGGTCAAAGCGGAAGTGCAGCCTGATGTTGTAGCTGGTTGAACCCAAAAATACTTGCTATAAGTACAAAAATAGATTGGTCAAAAGCAGTCGAAGTTTGTTGCTGACTATCTTAAGAATGTTTCCAACCATCCATACATCATCTTTAACCACACCGAGATCGGTTTTAACCACTCAAAGATCATGATTTACCTACCGGAGATTATCTTTATTCAACCGTAGTTTTAATTTAATCACACCATGATTGTATTTAACCACACGAAAAGGTTATTATGTCACTACTATGTGTCATTATGGCGGTTCGGGATGATGTTTTAGGGTTGAAATCCTTCTTAAATCCTTTTTCATTAACTAAAATGCAAAAAAATCAATCCACACATCCGGAATTAGCCAATGCATTTTGGTTGTATTTTTTGTCGGATTTACAACTGCTTCTGAATGTTAAAACCTGTACCCCACCATGATCATGTAACGAAAGCCAAGTCCCGTCGTACTTTCGTAGCCGCTTGTCCTGAAGCCGTCACCATCGATAACAACATCGTATCCCGGGAATTTTTCTGACAAATAATCATCCAGTTTTTGATAAATCTCAGCCTGATCATCAGGATCAAGGCTGGTGTCGAAATTGACCTCGAATTTGTAAGTGGCAACTCCCGGCCCAATCAGGATCATATCTACAGCTACCCGGTCCCAGAATACAAACTGGTAACCCATTTCAACGCCAACCGTGTGGATGTTGAAACGGAATGCTGTTTCCAGGTCTCCCTGAAAACCTTCCGTATTGAGTGTCCAGGTATTGGTGCGGTTAAAATAATTGTATGAGTAGAAGGCGCCAAAATAAATACCACGAGGTGCAGGGTATTTGTTTTCTTTTTTAAGATAAAACCGGTAATCACCAGAGATGTTCAATCCTTTGTCTTTAGAGGTATTGTGCAGGTCAATGCCTAATGAATCGGTATTAACTGAGATCATTTTCGGATAAGATGCCCTGCCCAGATTTACTGAAAATGACCGGTTGTTTTTAAGTACCCGCTCGTACCCAAGTACAACGGCCTTATCACCAAAAATCAAGGGGTTGGTTATGTTGATGCGCACCGTGTTCTTTATTTTACTTGTGTCCTGCTGCGCAAACGAGGCAGGGATGCTGAGTATGAGCACCAATATAATGATGAATACCACCTTAAGGAATGCAAAACTGTCTGAAAGCGTGACCTTTTTCATAATGGCAATATTTTGATTTTTATTTCTAAAATACAACATACGTGTTACTTCTACAAATCTCACAATATTTTGATTCGGTAAAATAAAATCCTGAAGTTTTTATGATCATTTTCAATTATTCAGGTTTAAAAATAATAATCTCACACCAACACCCTCCTATTTTGAGAGAAACCATTAAAATGCCTCGTTAAAGCTGAAATAAAACGCTCGTGAATGGGTTCCAAAGCCATAATCGATGCGCAGGTTCATCCGTTTCTGAACCTCAAAGCGCAAACCGAGTCCGGCGTTAGGCAGCCAATGGGTGAATTCGCCTATATCGCGGGCTACTGAACCTGTTCCACCCCAAACCACCATGCCAAACGGGCCATACATATCACCCCTGCCATTGGGAATTTTTCGGGCAAACATGTGTCGGTATTCTGCCAGGACAAATGTGGAGGCATAATCTCTGTAATTCCCCCAAATGTATCCTCTCAGGTCGAAGGGGGTTCCAATCATCGAAAGATCGGTCCAGGGAACTTCACCATAACTTAACCTTGTTTTAATCTGCCAGGCAAGTGTGGTTCCTTCACGGAAAAGTTGCTGGTATTGCCTGTAATCCAGTTCAAACACCTTGAATATGGTATTCCCTCTTGAAAGCTTTCCATAACTCGTTCCAGCCAGTTCGAGAAGTATCCCTTTGTAGGCATTTTCAGGAAAATCACGGCTATCAAACCGAAAAACAGCACCAAACCCGGAATTAAAAACTTCATGTCCGCGCAATTTATAATTCGAATCTGTCGCCATCAATGCATTCACATCGGTAGCAACGGTGGTGTTGTAATCGTAATTAATACCCACATAAAAATTATTGAGCACCAGGTAGGCAATCTTAAATTTGAGTTGCTGCCAGTTTCGGTGGTACCCGGTGGTAGTGTCAGATTGCGGGGTGTAGCGTCCCTTTTCATAGCCAACCCCCCAATAATTGTCTGGCATATTTTTGTTCCAGTATTCACCACTAAACCTGAGTTTATTGTCAAGTCCGTAAATGTTGGCCTTAACACTTATCAACAACGATCCGTTGGTGCTGTATCCAACAGAAAATGGCACCGACGAACGGGAAAGCAATTTGCTTTCGCGATTAATTTTAAAAGTGTACAAGCCACCACCGGTAAGCATTACGGAGGTTTCAGGTGTGTACGATGGCGCAATAAAAGGTGTGAACGTTGACCTCCCCTGCTCCAGTTTCCAGTTTGTGATTGAATCCATCCGCTGAAGGAAGTTGTTCTTTTTTATAGTCTTAATCTTATCCTGCGAAAAAACGTTACCTGTGATGCAGCATAAAACAAGAAGAAAAACCTGAGCACGTCTGATCATCTTCAAAATTTTCAGTAAAAATAGTACTTTTCGGTTCAGTGAAACATAACCCTTCACCGAATGAATCCTGTAACCACACTTTTCGCCTGATTATGGTTTACTTTAATTGAGCGATTCACAATTTTGCCCCTCTGTCCGGTGAAAAATGATTTACAAATAATTCATTTTTTAATCGATGGACTTGTTTTTCTCAGGTTTTTGGAGAAAAACAGCGGGAAACATTGATAAAAAAGTTAGCTTTTACTCTGTTTTCGTCATGTCCTGACATTCCTCTCCCACTATCCATAATGCTTTCAAAAGTGTTTTTATTCACTTTTTTTACAATAACTGAATTCTGAGTGGTGATTGACATAACTTCCATTTTTCTTCAATAATTATAGTATCATAAACTGACTTACAACACTCCGTTAAGAATAAATGAAAATTTCTGCACGATCATTGAATCAATATTATTTCCTTTTCATTCAGTTTTAAAAGATGGTAAAAAAAAAGTGCTATCTTTGCGCCATCTAATAAATTTGCGCCTGGGAAAATACTTTTTCGTTTGCAAAAATTAATATCTATAAAAGAAATAATGCTTATGATTGAAACAAAATTTTTTAATGCAATAAACAAACCTGATCTTTTACAGAAAGAAGGAATTGTTGATTTTCTGTTTGAAAATTTGCAAGAATATGGTGACCCAAAGCCTTACATTGAAAAAGCTGTTGATTACGCTTTAAAAGAAACTCCTTCTTTTGGGGGTTTTTTATTAATTTCATATCAAAACCAGGAAATTTCGGGTGCGGTCGTTGTAAATCAAACAGGGATGAAAGATTATATTCCTGAAAATATTCTCGTTTACATAGCTACACACAAAAAGCACAGAGGAAAAGGAATTGGAAAAGAGTTGATTAATAAGGCCATTGACCTGTCAAAAGGCAGTATTGCCTTACATGTTGAACCAGAAAACCCTGCAAGGCATTTATATCAAAAAGTTGGCTTTAGCAGCAAATATATTGAAATGAGGCTTAATAAGGAGAGATAATGGCATTTGTAACATTGGATATTAAAAAATTACATTCAAATTTTAATTACCTTAATTCTTTTTTTCAGAAACATGGAATCGAATGGTCGGTGGTTTCAAAATTATTAAGCGGCAATAAACTGTTTTTGACAGAATTATTAAAATTTGACATTAAGCAGGTGTGCGACTCACGTACATCCAATTTGAAGGAGATTAAGTCAATCAATCCTGAAATTGAAACGATTTATATTAAACCACCTCCAAAACGTGCAATAGCAAGCGTAGTAAAATACGCTGATATTAGCATGAATACTGAAATAGAAACAATAAAGCTATTATCTCAGGAAGCCAAAAAACAGCACAAAGTTCACAAGATAATAATAATGATTGAGTTGGGTGAGCTCAGAGAAGGAGTTCTTGGAGAAAATTTTATACATTTTTATGAAAACATCTTTAAACTTGAAAATATTGAAGTGGTAGGATTAGGAACAAACCTTACCTGTTTGTATGGCGTTTTGCCCAATCACGACAAATTAATACAATTAAGTCTTTACAAACAATTAATTGAAGCAAAATTCAACAAACAAATTCTTTACGTTTCAGGCGGTTCGTCAGTAACCATACCCTTGATTTTTCAAAACCTGCTGCCAAAAGGAATTAATCATTTCAGGGTTGGAGAGACACTGTTTTTAGGTACTGATGTTTACAATAACTCCAAAATAAAAAGGATGCAATCTGACGTTTTTATGCTTTATTCAGAAATCATCGAATTGATCAAAAAACCAGTTGTGCCTAATGGAGATATGGGTACCAATGTAGAAGGTGAAAGTTATGAATTGGATAAAACAAAGATTGGAAAAAAAACTTATCGGGCAATTCTTGATCTGGGATTACTTGATACCGAAATCCACCATCTGTATTTCACTGATAAAACACTCAAATTTGTTGGTGCAAGTTCTGACATGATTGTGGTTGATCTTGGTGATAATGTTAAAAATTATAAAGTTGGTGATTTAATAGAAATTAAAATGGATTATATGGGAACATTAAGAATAATGAACTCCAAATACATTGAAAAAAGATTAAAACCTTAACTTAAAACTTAACACATGTTGAAAAAGTCATTGCAGTAAATCCTTAGTATTTGCCAACATGCAAACCTCCGTACAAAAATTCAATGCGATTGTTTTATTAGTTGAAATGGCTGGGTGCTTTTTTTGAGATTCAGACTTTTCATTTTGCAGCGCGAAGCACATAAAAATCTCACTTTAGCGACATAATGAACTGCAAAACAGTTCTTTTAATTGATATCAGGTCAGGTATCTGAAATGATCAACAATAACCCGTTCTAACCAGAATCAACCTGCAAGCAGATGATGTATGCGTTATGGCAAAAAATTGCTTACTGCATAAACCCACCACCTTCCAAACTTTATTCGTAGTTTCCAGCTGCAACTATAGCATTCAGCATGCTGATTGTCCTTTTACCGTCATCATGAGGTCACCGTTTGTAAAATGACTTTTCAGGTACTCTGATTCCGAAAAGTCTTCGATGCTGAGATCAGATGGTTTCACAATCATTTCCAACGATTCAGGGTTCACGTAGCAAAAATGCTCACCTCGATATTTTCGGTGATGGATTTCACCAATGCTTTTTATCCTTGAGGAATTTCAATTTAGTCTTCCTCAATTTCTTCAACAATCTCATCATACATGTTTCGGAATTTTTTTTCCGGTTTTTCATAATCTTCTGTAACATTTCTTAGCGTGAAAGGATTTCATCCGATGAGTCCAATCTAAAAAAGTTTTTAACGCCTAAATCCCCTCAAGGGGACTTTTGCAACCTGCTGATTTATAGTGTTCCTCCCATTAGGGACAGTGGTAAAAAACGCTAAAAATCAGCATTTCGGAGCTTTTTAGAATAAACCCATCCAAAAGTTCTTTCTTGTTCATTTTCATCATTTTTTTACAAAAGAATAACATTCAAAATGCTCATCATTCCGCTGGTCAAACTTGTCATCAGCCAAAGCAGTTTCTCTTCGGGGCCGGTGTCGTCGTAACTTTTGCATAAAAGGCAAAGCCCTGGACCGTACACTGAAAGTGGAATAATTTCATTACCATTATCATCGTAAAAACAGCCATGGCTAAACATTTCTACATTTTCCGTGATATTTTATTTTAATGTGTGCCGGGTATTAAACCTAAAAAGCTAATTTATTTTTCTTCATTTACCCCGTCAACAAAGGGAGTAAAGAAAATCAATTTGCTTCCTTTAGGGTCAGGGTAAACAACTTGATTTTCTATACATAGCTTAAGTTTTAGGTATGGCATACGATGATCAATGATTTTTTTTCTTGGTTTTAATACCTTGTCAATATTCCTGAGCCATTGTTGTAGTTGGCCACCAGCGACCATACCGGCGCATTGAACTGCCATTTAATACCCCAGAAATCATACGTCGCCCATGCACGGTCGCCGGCATCGTTCAAAGCTGTCCAACCGGTAACACCGTAAAAGTTTTCAGCCTCCATATCAAATTGTGTTTTATATGCTTCGATGTCATTGTCAAATCCCGTTTTTAAAAGGGTAAAAGTTGCAAGCCACAGCGCATCGTAAGCAGCAAAGGCGTAAATATCGGGAGTTCTTAAAAGTACCGATTCCAACGCAGCTTTAAGTGGTTCCCATTTAGGTTTGGCAGCGGCATCGAAGCCAAAAACCGGACAGGTTAACTCACTTTCGGCAGCAAATGCCGACACAGAAAAATTTTGCAAAATCCCCGGATCAAAAGCATACCCTGAACTTCCGTACCACTTCACATCACCGTTTGACTGGTTTTGGGCAAAAAACTCCAAAATGGAGGTTCCTTCGTCGTAACTCACCATATAAACCCCAACTTGAGTGGCAGGGTATGATGCGAGGGCTTCACTGGTATTTTGGTACAGACTGGCGGCAATTGTTGCCATGTTTGCCCCCGGTTGATATTTCACAGGTTCGTAAACCTGGTTTCCGTTTCCGGTAAAAATTTCTGCAGTAGCCGTCAACAATTCGTTGCCCCAAATATCATCGCGTACAACGGGCACAATGGCTTTAATTCCGTCAGCCACAAGTAATGTATTCATGGCCTCAGCCTGGCTGCTGATGTCGGGAACCATTCTGAAAACATTATCACCGGCAATAGACAACGAGGTTGCTACCGATGCCGGGCTTATCAGCAAAACGCCATCACGGTCAGCATATGGTTTCACTGCTTTCAGCTCTGAACTGGTGTAGGGTCCGATGATTATTCTGATGCCATTTTCTTTCAGTTCATGATAGCCTGAAATAGCAACTGAAGTATCGGTTGCAGTATTCTTTATGGTCAATTCCACCTCCATGTCCTTGTCAAGTGTCAGAAGATATTTGTCGATATCCGTTTTGGCTAACATCAATGCAGCATTTCCACTTTCACCCTGCGGGCTTGCGGTTCCATTTAGTGGAATGAGTGCCCCTATCCTGATTTTACTGCACCGGCAGTCGTCTTTCTTACAGGAAAGGAGTGTTAAGATGACCGCTCCCAGTATGAATACGAAAATGGTTTTTCTTTTCATTTTATGAATGTTTTTGAGGGTAAAAATAATAGATTTCTTCCAATACCCTGATAAAGTTTTAGCTGCCATTG
>CALFEP010000192.1 GCA_937950125.1 uncultured Bacteroidota bacterium | reverse complement strand
ATGATTACCGTCCATTTCCTCAAAGGGTCTTGACCGTTTCACTAAATGGTCTTGACCGTTTCATCAAATGGTCTTGACCGTTTCATCAAATGGTCTCCGAGAGTATCATCAAATGGTTTCCTTCCGCTCATATAAATGGTCTCCGTCTGTTTTGAAAATCGGTTACTGATCATTTTCGAAAAAATCGGATACTAAAAAAGGCAACCTTTCCGGGGCTGCCTTTTCAGTTTTATTGAGTGTAGTTTGTTGTCTGCTACTTGATCACGCCAAGCTCTTTGCCAACTTTGGTGAAGGCGGCAATGGCTTTATCGAGGTGGGCTTTTTCGTGACCGGCTGAAAGCTGTACACGGATACGTGCAAGGCCTTTACCAACCACAGGATAATAGAACCCAATTACGTAAATACCTTCTTCCAAAAGTTTTGCGGCCATGTCCTGCAAGAGTTTTGCATCGTAAAGCATTACGGCGCAGATGGCTGATTTGGATGGCTTGATGTCGAAACCAGACAAATTGCAAAAGTAAAATTCCGGAATTTCTAACATTCCGCTTAACTTTGCCGAATGGAATTTGTTGAAAGAACCATAATTTTTTACAAAACATACTTAGTTGATTTTTACAATGGCCAACCTGAAAAATCAAAATGACTACTTTAAATCCAAAGAAAATGAATAAAGAAGAAATAATGAAAGCCAGTTCTTTTGATGAACTGTTGGATATTAAATATGGAAAAATTGGCACCCCGATCAGAGATGAATATGAGGCCAGAGCAAATTATTTTGTAATCAGTGAAATGCTAAAAGAGGCAAGAAGAGAAGCCGGTATCACACAGGAACAATTGGCTGGGAAAACCGGAACCAAAGAAAGTTACATTTCGGAACTCGAAAACGGAAAAGCCGACATTCAGCTTTCAACATTATTCAAACTATTTGAAACCGGGCTGGGGCGAAAGGTGCGGCTGACAATATTATAAGATGTTTTAGTAAAATCGTATGAGGGAGGTTCAATAAACTCTCTCAGTACCTATCATTAAATGATCTCCATCAATCCACTTAAATGGTCTCCGTCTGTTTTGAAAATCGGTTACTGATCATTTTTGAAAAAATCGGATACTAAAAAAGGCAACCTTTCCGGGGCTGCCTTTTCAGTATTATTGAGTTTAGTTTGTTGTCTGCTACTTGATCACGCCAAGCTCTTTGCCAACTTTGGTGAAGGCGGCAATGGCTTTATCGAGGTGGGCTTTTTCGTGACCGGCTGAAAGCTGTACACGGATACGTGCAAGGCCTTTACCAACCACAGGATAATAGAACCCAATTACGTAAATACCTTCTTCCAAAAGTTTTGCGGCCATGTCCTGCGAGAGTTTTGCATCGTACAACATCACGGCGCAAATGGCTGATTTGGACGGCTTGATGTCGAAACCGGCTGCTTTCATCCTTTCCATAAAGTAGTCGGTATTCCAGTGAAGCTTGTCCTGCAGTTCGTTGGTTTCGGTCATCATGTCGAACATTTCGATACCAGCGCCAACAGCAGCCGGAATGAGTGAGTTGGAGAACAGGTATGGGCGTGAACGCTGGCGCAGCATTTCGATGATTTCTTTTTTACCGGTGGTGAATCCGCCGATACCGCCGCCAAATGCCTTGCCCAGGGTTCCGGTGATGATATCAACCTTGCCACGCACATCGAACAACTCGGTAACACCACGGCCGGTTTTGCCCACAACGCCTGCCGAGTGACATTCGTCAACCATAATCATGGCATCGTATTTTTCAGCCAGGGCAACGATTTTGTCCATTGGAGCCACATTGCCATCCATCGAGAAAACGCCGTCGGTGACGATGATCTTGAAACGGGCTGTTTCGCTGGCTTTTTGCAGTTGTTCTTCAAGGCTGGCCATATCGGCATTTTCGTAACGGAAGCGCTGTGCTTTGCACAATCTTACACCGTCGATGATGGAAGCGTGGTTGAGCGAGTCGGAGATGATGGCATCGGCTTCGCTGAACAGGGGTTCGAACACACCACCATTGGCATCAAAACAGGCAGCATATAGAATAGTATCTTCAGTTCCGAAAAACTCAGCGATTTTGGCTTCAAGGGTTTTGTGAATGTCCTGTGTTCCACAAATGAAACGAACGGATGACATTCCGAAACCATGAGAATCGAGGGCTTCCTTGGCGGCTTTCACCAAACGCGGATGGTTTGACAGGCCTAAATAGTTGTTTGCACAAAAGTTCAAAACAGTTTGTCCTGTATTGATTTTGATTTCGGCGCCCTGAGGTGAAGTGATAATGCGCTCGTTTTTAAACAGTCCGGCCTCTCTGATATTGGCCAGTTCGGTAGCAAGATGTTCTTTGATTTTTCCGTACATGTCTTTTTAAATTTATTTAGTTAAATTCAGTATTTGTTTTCTGACTAACAGTCGGCAAAGATAAATGAATCTTTTTCAGGTTTTCTTAAAAAAAGGGGAAAAATTAAACTTTAAGAACCTGTTAAATAAAAAATTATATTTTTGCCGGCTTTACTGTTATTCTGTTAACAAAAATTTAAATTACGTATTCAGATGAAAAATATTCTTGTTATTGGATCGGTGGGACAGATTGGTTCGGAATTGACCATGGAACTCCGCAAAAGGTATGGAAATGATCATGTTGTAGCTGGCTATCGCAAAACAGCGCCTTCACAGGAATTGGCCGAAAGCGGCCCGCTCGAAGTGGTGGATGCCACGGATGTTGATCGTATTGTGGATATTGTGAAAATGTACAAAATCGACACCATTTACAACCTCGCAGCACTGCTGTCGGCTGTTGCTGAAAGAAATCCGCAGGCCGCATGGAATGTAGGTGTTAACGGCGCTTACAATGTGTTGGAAGTTGCCCGTGAGTACAATTGTGCCGTGTTTTTCCCAAGCTCCATCGGCGCTTTCGGATCGAGCACTCCGCTTGACAACACACCACAGGACACCATCCAGCGCCCTGGTACAATGTACGGCGTTACCAAGGTAGCTGCCGAGTTGCTCAGCGACTATTACTTCAAACGTTTTGGGGTTGATACCCGTGGCGTTCGTTACCCAGGAATCATCTCCAACCTTACCCTTCCCGGTGGTGGAACTACTGACTATGCTGTCGAAATTTATTACGAAGCCGTAAAAACAGGCAAATTTGTTTGCCCGTTACCAGCTGGTACCTTCCTGGATATGATGTACATGCCTGATGCTCTTGACGCTGCCATCGACCTGATGGAAGCCGATCCTTCGAAGCTGAAGCACCGCAACTGTTTCAACATCACAGCCATGAGTTTTGATCCGGAAATTCTTTATGCCAACATCAAAAAGTACGTTCCCGAACTGGTGATGACCTACGATGTTGACCCGGTGAAGAAAGGCATTGCCGAATCATGGCCTAACAAAATGGACGATTCGTGCGCCCGCGAAGAGTGGGGCTGGAACCCGAAATGGGACCTCGACGCCATGACGCAGGACATGCTGAAGGTGATCCGTGAAAAACACGCAAAAGGACTCATTTAGGGCTAATAACACCCTTCGACAAGC
>CALFEP010000191.1 GCA_937950125.1 uncultured Bacteroidota bacterium | reverse complement strand
GTGTTGTTTCGGCAGGCTCAACATAAATTTAGTGGCCTAAAATTAGTTTTTAGACTGTGCTCATAATTATAATGAAAATCGTCATCGAACAAGTAGGTTTATTTCATGAAAGCCTTCTTCCAAACTGGATTAACTTCAAAAGCCGGTTTCACTGCCCAGATAACAGGTAATTCCTTCTTTAAAAAACCTTTCACGCACTTCCTTCAACCGTTCCTGTGTTGGAACGACAAAATCCTTACCGGCATACTTTCTTCCAAGCAAAACATATTTTTCCCTCCCCAAATGATGAAGCGGAAGAACATTTATTTCGGTGATACCGGTTTCTTTCATCAGCGAAATAACAGCATCTATGTTTTCATCTGAATCATTAAAACCGGTAATCAAAGGCAATCTCAGAATCAGTTTTCCTGTGAAGAATTGGGATAATCTTTTGATATTGTTTATAATGAGCGTATTTGGTTTACCTGTCGCTGCCAGGTGCAAGTCAGTGTTTGTATTTTTCAGATCGAAAAAAATCCAGTCGCACCAGGGGAGAATTCTTTCAAAATGTTCCCATGATACGTTACCGCAGGTTTCGATGGCCGTGTGAATGTATGCATCGAAACATCTCTCGAGGATTTTGGCAGCAAAATCAATCTGCAGCAAAGGCTCGCCGCCAGATAGTGTGACGCCCCCGTCAGGCCCCCAGAACTGGCGGTCGCGGCGGATGATGTCCATGATCTGATCAACCGAAATTTCATAACCGCAAATACGAAGGGCCCCGGTATGGCAGTCATCCACGCAGCTGTGCGAGAGGCATATTTTGCAAAGTTCATGATCGATAAAATGCATTCCCTCCCTGATTTGTATAGCCTGCTGGGGGCAGTTTTCAATACAATTTCCGCACAAAATGCACTTTGAAACAGTATATAAAACATCAGGGTTGAGATGAATTCCTTCGGGATTGGAACACCAGGAACAGTTAAGGGTGCAGCCTTTCATGAAAATCAGGGTACGGCAACCAGGGCCATCGTGCACCGAAAGCCCCTGAATGTCGAAAATATAACCTTTTAAAGCCCTGTCAGTCACGGAAATCATTACAGGTAACTGCGTTCATTTCGGGGTAAGCCATGAACTTGTTCATGCACAAACCCAACTCGTCCCCGGTCGGTGTAAAGTTGTTGCAATACCTGCATTTCCGCGCTTTTTCAAAATGCTCACAAGCCTCATCATCTGCAAAAATGGTTGTCTTATCTCTTTTGCAAATTCCTTTGAATACATCCGTCATGAGGTAAAATTTACAATCATAATGTTTCATAAAGGTTGATTTTTAGCCCAATTGTTCATATTCTGTTCTTGCAATCACTTCATCCTGAATTTGTTTTCCCAGCTCAACCCAATATTGCGTAAAGCCGGCCACACGAACCATCAATCCACGGTAATTGTCCGGATTTTTCTGGGCATCCTTCAGCATCCTCGAATCCACAATGTTGAACTGGGCGTGGAAAGCTCCTTTGCGGAGATAAGCCCTGATCATCTCCAGAAATTTGCGCGAACCTTCCCTACCCTTCACCACCGATGGATGGATTTTCATGTTGAGTTGCGAATTTTGCGAAAGCGCATGGTTGTAACAGGTTGCCGAGTTAAACAGCGCATAAGGCCCGTTCCTGTCGGTGCCCGGGTAAGCGGAAACCGAACCATCGGCAAAGGTAGTTCCGCACAACCTGCCATCCGGTGTGGCAAGGGTTACAGCCCCCATCGGCCCATGCGTTGACACCGATATTTGGCACGAGTACATTGGTTGATCGTACAATGACCGGTATTTTTCACACATCTGGCTGAACCATAGTTGCCATTCTTTAAAAATGTCATCCACGTATTTGTCGTCGTTGCCGTATTTCGGGGCATCGAGGCAGAGTTTGTGGATTTTCAGCCAGTCATGGTAATTTTCTGTTTTTACCTGTTCGGTGAGGCTGAATGAGCCGCTTTCGAGCGCTGAATGATATCCGAAATTGGCGTCAATGGCGGTTTTCAGGGTTTCTAATGAAAAATTCCGGTCATCAAACACATTTTTCTTTACCGAGGCCAGCGAATTCGCCAGGTTCACCCCACCGCATATTTCCACATTGAAAGTCCGGTTATAGCGGCAGCCCTTGTGGCTGATATCTTTTCCTGTGTCTAAACAATCTGGTTTGAGCATGCTGTTGATGATGGAGGGCGAAATTTTCCCCCAGATGTCGTGCTGAATGTTGTTGGTCAGCGTCAACACCTCAACGGTCAGGCTGAAATATTTTTTAAAAACCGACCAGAGTTCTTCATAGGTTTCCAGTTTTGAACCGTGAGCTGGATACACACGGCGGCCTGTCCGGCGGTCGATTCCGTCAAACAAAACGGCTTCCAGTACTTTTGGCAGCGAAATAAAATGAACTCCCACGCTGGTTGCCGGCGCCGAACCTCCGGGGATGTAGTGAATTTCGTTGTTGAATTCAAGCGGCATCCAGCTTCCCGGCGAGGTTTCGAGGCAGCCGCCAATCGACCAGGCACGGGCTTCTTCCAGTCCCAATCCTTCATTTTTAAAATTATTCAGCAAAAACTCCATGGCTACCCGGTTATTGACCCAGGCGGGGTAACCCGTCCCGATTTTGGTACATTCCACACCTTTCATCAGAAATTCTTCGGGAAGCTTTTCGTCGAAAAGCAGGCTGAGCGTGGGCTGCGGAGTAGCGCACGTCATGGCCGACTCCAGAATGAGGGTTTCAAGCTCATTGGCGGCGCTGTTGCCGTCTTTGTCAAGACCACCGATGCAAAGGTTGTTAAAGGTGTTGCCGCTTAAAACGCCGCCAACCACGCCCATCGAGGCAAAGCAATCGATTTCGGTGAACTTCATGCGCATGGCTTCGAGCAGTTCAAGGGATTTTTCACGATCCAGGGTTCCATCTTCCATGTCCTTTTTCCAGAAAGGATAAAGCACCTGTCCCAATCGTCCCGGCGACAAACCCGAAATGGCATCTTCGTTAAGTACAGCCACATGAAAAATCCACACCAGTTGCAAGGCATCGTGGAAATTCCGCGGCTTATTCTCCGAAAGCCATTCCAACCTTTCTGCTACATCCAGAAACTCGTTTTTCTGATCATGGTCAGCTTCCAAAGAAGCCATAAAACGGGCTTCTCCGGCATAATGCAGAATCCATGATTGCAAACCTTCCAGCATGATGTGAACCGCCCGGTAAAAATACAGCCTGTCCATGTCCGGATACCCCGCTGATTCGTCCTGCTTTTCGCGGCAAATCCGCTTTATTCCTTCAATTCCGTATTGCAACGGGTAAAAATAATTCATCACCTCCCTGCCCTGCGGCAACGTGTAGCCCGAATCGAACATGCAAATCACCGCCCGCATGATCTCCTCCTTGGTCTGGTAGCCCGGCACCAGTTGCTCGTATTTATGCCCGACATCGTCCACCGATTTGTTAAACCACTTTTTGGCAATCTTAAGCAGAACGGGCATTTCCTCCTTGCGGAGGCCAAATTTCCCGGCAATCGAAATCACGCTACCGGCGCTTTTTGTCACATTTCCACCACCTTGTCCCATCGTGGTCACTTCGTCGGCGCTGGTTTTTCCCATTTTCTGGGCTTCTTTGTACAACTCGTCTTCCTTGGCCAGGAAAAACATCTCCGAAAGCCAGGGCATCGGGTACGAGCCGCGAAGGTAAACGGCTTTGCGCATGGCCAGGATTTCGCCGGGCAGCACCGCTGGCGTAAGGTGCGAAAAGCCCGATTTCAGCGCTTCCGCCCGCCTGATGATGGGAATTTCACCTTCTAACTCTTCCCACCGGCGCGTGTACCAGTAAGGAAACTCGACCGAAGCCGACGATTTTGTGTCGAAATACAGCCTGCGTTCCTTTTCAGCCCGGTTCATGGGCTTTTTGTCGATCTCCCTTTCCTGAATTTCAACCGCCGGCTCGTGGCCGTAATAGTTGTAAACATCGGTGGTGCATTGTGCAAAATCCTGTGATGGCGCCATATTCGTTCTGTTTTTCGATTACCATTTTCCTGCCTGTGCAGAAAATCAAAAGTAATAAAATTATTGACTTTATGTGTTGCAAAAATAGTGGAAGAATGTGAGGTAAGATGCTGATGGAATAATTTATTGAATGACAATCACTTTATACTTTCACAAAAAGCACCTGATGTAGCAAGGCATGATGCTTTTTTCGGGACATTCAATTCCAGATGTTTCAAAAATCTGTACCGGAAGCTCCATTAAAATGAACTTGATGATTTAATGAAATGAACCTGATCGTTTTGTGAAATGAACCTGATCGTTTATGGAATGACTGTATTCTTCCGGAAAAAAAATATTCAAAACAAATTTGTAACAATAAATTAAATATTTTAGCTGACTGAAAATAGTAAAGATGCAAAAACCACAAATAATGCTATCCAACGCACTCCATCAGGATAACCCAGTGGTGAGCCTGGTTTTTGAGAAAGACACAACGCTGATAAACCGTGTCAAAACCATTCCCGGAGCAAGGTGGAGCCAGAGTAGGAAATACTGGTACATTCCGAAAGAGCAGTTTAACCTGGCAAAGGTTTTTGAAGTGTTAAAACCGGTGGCGTATCTGGATTACACTGAATTGAAGCAAAATCCGGAAAGCGTAAACAATATGCAGGCAAACCTGCCTAAAAAAAATACCGGATCACCGATTGTGGCATTTCAGTTTTCACCTGAAGCTGTAAGTAAAGTTGAAGAATTCCACAAATGGATGAGCCATAAGCGTTACAGTCAAGCCACCATCAAAACCTATCTTGGAGCCTTAAAAAGCTTTTTACTTTTTACTGCCACGAAACCCTTGTCGGAAATTACGAACCAGGATATGGTTGATTATGTAAATGAGGTTATCATTCGCAAACAGCTTAGTTTCGCTTACCAAAACCAAACGGTTAATGCGGTGAAACTTTTTTTCAGGGAAGTGATGCATGCAAAAATTGAGACAGAAAAAATTGACCGGCCCCGACGCGAATACAAGCTACCCAATGTTTTGAGCAAGGTTGAAGTAAAAGCCATTTTGAGTGCACCCGGCAATGTAAAACATGAGGCCATGCTTAGTTTGATTTACGCCTGCGGACTTCGACGCAGCGAACTCCTCAACCTGAAACCGGCAGATATTGACTCGAAGCGCCATTTGCTGATCATTAAAAACGCCAAAGGTCGAAAAGACCGTGTATCGCCTATTCCTGAAAAGCTCATAGAACAATTGCGTGAGTATTACAAAAAATTCAGACCGCAAACCTGGCTGTTTGAAGGGCAAAAAAAGGGTGAACAATACACAGCCACAAGTTTACAACAAGTGCTGAAAGATTCCCTTAAAAAATGCGGAATTAAAAAACCGGTAACACTGCACTGGTTGCGGCATAGCTATGCAACGCATTTGCTCGAAAGTGGCACCGACCTGCGATACATACAAGAACTTTTAGGACACAAAAGCAGCAAGACAACTGAAATTTACACACATGTCACCGATAAAAGCCTTCAAAAAATTAAATCACCCTTCGACGATTTGTAAAAAAGTTTAACTTTGAAACCTTTAAAAACAGAAAATGATGACAAACAGTAACGAAATAAAAAACAGGAAAAACTGTACAATACATGCCAAATATGGTAGCAATAGTACAGTTTTACTGTATCTACAAAGGAGTTAGCTGCAACCGTAAAAGACCAGACAATGAAAAGACATTTATCAATATTTACA
>CALFEP010000190.1 GCA_937950125.1 uncultured Bacteroidota bacterium | reverse complement strand
TCGGCGCTTTCGACAGCCAGGGTAACTGTGTGGGGTATGCTGCTTTGGAAAAAACAGGCAAGAACATCCTGCTCACAGTTTACGGCGATGAACCCATCACACCGGAAAATGACGGCCTGATGGAAGGTGAAATGTTGTGTTTCAGGAGTTTTGATATAAACGAAAATTCGGAAAAAGGACTTATTGCCAGCTTCAACCTAGTCTTCCCAAACACTGACGGGCTGTTTTATGCAAATGGCCTTTCGGGGATAAGCGGGTTTAAGGAATCTTCAACAGGAATTGGTGAAAACAACCCGGCGACTTCGGTTGAAGTTTATCCAAACCCGGCGAAGGATGTGTTGAACATAACCCTGACAGGGTTTAAAACCCTGTCAGGGTTGGAAAAAGGGTTAACCGCAACCCTCCTTACCACCGAAGGCAAAGTAGTAAAAACCTATCCCATTACCAGCCCAATAACTCAAATGGATGTAAGCGGTTTACAAACAGGTATTTACCTTCTGAAAATCGAAACAGCAGATCAGATTGTGGTGAAAAGGGTTGTGAAACAGTAAGTTAATTCAAACCTGACTGGTCTTCAAGTCCTGTTGGGTTTATCCCAATCCTGTGAAGGATGTGGAGAAGGTAAAAGGGTTCCGATCCCTCGATGGGATCGGAACCCTTTTTATTAGCGAGGGTTATCAGACAATTGCCTGCTGAAAATGGCATCAGAAAATCAGATTGTGGTAAAACGGGTGGTGATAAAATAATATCTCCATCAGAACCCCATTTTTTCTTAGGTTTAAAAACCTTCGATGTCAATCAAAAAATCCCGGAGGTTTTTTATTTTGATGAAAGAAAAAACCAACCTTTAAAAGATTTTGCTGATCAGGATGGTTTTTTGTTGCCTGTACGAAAAATTATTATTTTCGGCAACTGAAAGAATTATTACCGTTTAAAACCAAAAATGTGAAAAATGGCTGTAAAAAATTGTCTATTGTTTTTTATCTGTCTGCTGATTTTAAGCTTAACAAACCTCGATGCACAACCCAAAGATCGTAGTGGTTTATGGCAGTTGATCAACGCTACCGCCGGTGAAGAAAAACTGAAAAATATGCTTTTGCTTGCCGAAGACCTGGCTCAATCCTATCCTGACAGTTGCCTGATTGTTTCGGCAGAAGCGCTGAAACTGGCTGACAGCCTCCGTAGCCCAGAACTTGCTGCCCAGGCAAACTACTACATCGGACTGGCGTACTGTATTAAGAAACAATATGAAAAGGCCTGGCAAGAGATTTCAAAATCGTTGGAATATGCTAAGAAAAAAGGCGATAGTAAACTCTTGGTAAAAAACCTGATCGTATTGGCAGAACTTCATTACGAAAAATTGCAAAACGACAGCGCCCGATATTTCCTCGAAATTGCAAAAGCGGAGGCGGAAAAGCACAATTTAGACAATTCAGCTGCAAACATTTACAACAACCTGGCAAAAATTGCAAACAAAGAAGGAAACCAAACTGAGGCTATTGAAGGATATTTGAAAGCCGCAGGACTTTTCAGGGAACAAAACCGGGTGGATGCACTGGCAGTCGTTTACGAGAATATCGGAGGGCTGCATTATGATTTGAAAAACTACCAGGATGCTATTCAATACTGTAATATGGCTTTGGATATCAATAAACAGGAAAACATTTTTTCTGCCATCATCAATAATTACAACAGCCTGGGAACGATCTATTCCACAATTGATTCTCTGGAAAAAGCACGGTATTATTATAATCTGGTGATTGAAACTGCATACAAAAACAACAACGGATACACCCTGGCAAAGGGGTATCTCAACCTTGCCAATCTGCTCAATAAGCAGGGCATTTACGATGATGCAGGCCGATATTACGACAGTGCCATTTATTTTTCCGAAAAAAACAATATTGCTTTTGGAATCATCATCAGTAAATTAAACCTGGGTAATTACTACAACAACATTGGCAACCATGCATTGGCACTGAAAACGCTTCGGGATGTGAAACAACGAATTTCGGGGTATAAGCTGCCTGATATGAAAGCCACAAATTATGCCTGGATAAGCGAGGCTTTTGAAGGTATTGGAGTTTATGATTCGGCGTTGTACTATTTCAAATTGTTCGAGCATATCAACGACAGCATAAATGGAAAAGAAACCAGAGAAACTGTGCTGGCGCTGGAGAAAAAGTACCAGTCGGAGCACAAAGCCCGGCAAATAGCAGAGTTGCAGAAAAACATCAGCATCGAAAAATCGCACAACCGCCTGATAGTTATATCTTTTACGTTTTTCGCCATTGTACTTGTTACAATCATTTTACTGCTGCTGGCACGTCGCCGCGCCGCCCGTCTGCGCGAACAACTTGCCCTGCAGGAGAACGAAGAGCTTAAAACTGTGATGGAACTGCGCAACCAGGAACTGGTTTGCAAGGCGCTGATGGTTTCGAACCTGAACGAGCAAATAGACAAAATCAACAATCATGTGCAGCAGATTAAACCTTACCTTAACCCCGAAGCCATCGAAAAACTTGATGTCCTTGTAAAAGACCTTGAAATCACACTTCCCGAACAGGCCTGGCACGAGTTTGAAACACGCTTTGAGCAGGTTCACCAGGGTTTTTTTACGAGGCTGTTAACAGATTATCCTGACCTCTCGCCCACCGAACTGAAAATTTGCAGCCTCCTCAGGCTCAACATGTCAACCAAAGATATTGCCCTGCTCACCAGCCGAAGCATCGGAACCGTGGACAATATCCGCAGCAGTGTACGTAAAAAGCTCCATCTCGAAACAGAGGCAAACCTAACATCATTCCTGCTGAATTTCTGAACTCAATCAGAAAACTCTCCTGCACCAGCATTATCGGTACCTGTTTGTCTTATTTTATTTCTGAATCTTTACTTTAATTTATCTTATTGATATAATGGAAATTACATTAATTCCCATTTTACCATGATAAAAAAATGAGGTGGTTTGATGGGCCTAATGAGATAATCGTGAGATGGAAAACTTGCATTTTCACCCCGCTGTAATTTCTTTTGAAAGTGAATTTGCACACCCAATTTCACAATTTCATGATGACTGATCAAAAACTGGAATTTGAGAAATCAAAACCTGCCCGTTGGCTCGAAAAAAAGGAAGCCCTGCAACGCCTGGCCGAGGCATTGGAAAATACCGCTCCGCCTCTTCAAAACAAGAAAGATGAAAATTCCCATTTAACAATTCAACCAGTTGGGAGCGCTCTATGGCGAAAATTCAAAACCTTCCTCGCCCGGATATTCAACATTCATAAAAACCATTACACAACATTGTAAAGCCTTGAAATACAATTTATAAAAAAATTAAACAATATTTTTTCAACAATTAAAAATTTAACCAAAATGACCAAGATTTACAAAAGACTGATCTGGCTCGCCCTCGCAATTTTGGGCTTGAGCCTTAACATCAACGCACAGGGCTACTCCGGTGGTAGCGGAACTACAGCCGACCCTTACCAAATTGCCAACAAGGCCGACCTGAAGTACCTCTGTGAACACAGTGGCGACTGGAATAAACATTTTAAACAAACTACTGACATCTCTTTCGATGTGGGAGATTATAGCCCTGGCGGCGATTTTTACAACGATGGCAAAGGATTTAGCCCGATTGGGACAAGTTCAGTACCGTTCAGAGGGAGTTATAATGGAAATGGGCATACCATAACCTATTTGTATATCAACAGGCCGGAGCAAAATTATATAGGGATGTTTGGCTATGTAATAATGAATGATATTGACGGAATAAGAAACTTAACATTGACAGATGTAGGTATCATTGGTAAATTTTATGTTGGTGGTTTAATTGGCGACATGGTTTCCGGTACAATCAGT
>CALFEP010000189.1 GCA_937950125.1 uncultured Bacteroidota bacterium | reverse complement strand
CCACACCAGCGGGATTGATTATCAGTAATTAATATTATTACGGATTTTCGTGTTTTCGTGCCTTGGTGGCTAAAAAACATAACTAATCAATTTCATAAAAAATAAAAAACAAATGAAAACAAGGATTGAACACGACACGATGGGAAACATCGAAGTCCCTGCCGACAAGTACTGGGGAGCACAAACCCAGCGGTCGAAAGACAATTTTAAAATTGGTGATCCCGGCTCAATGCCCAAAGAGATCATTACCGCTTTTGGAATCCTTAAAAAAGCTGCTGCGCTGGCCAATTTTCAGCTGGGTGTTTTGCCCGAGGCAAAATGTAAACTGATTGTTCAGGCCTGCGACGAAATCATTGAAGGGAAACTCGATGATCATTTCCCGCTTGTCATCTGGCAAACAGGCTCAGGCACCCAATCGAACATGAATGTTAACGAGGTGGTGGCCAACCGTGCACATGTAATTTCCGGCGGAAGCCTCGAAGACAGCAAGAAAGTGATCCATCCCAACGACGATGTGAACAAATCACAATCGTCCAACGATACTTTCCCAGCAGCCATGAGCATTGCAGCGTATAAAATGGTGGTTGAAACCACTATTCCGGGCGTACAATTGCTCAGGGATACGCTGGCAGCGAAGGCACAGGAATTTATGAAAATTGTAAAAACCGGACGCACACACCTGATGGACGCCACGCCCCTCACATTGGGACAGGAATTTTCGGGCTATGTTTCGCAGCTCGATCATGGGTTAAAAGCGCTGAAAGCCACCCTGCCACACCTTTCGGAATTAGCGCTTGGTGGAACTGCTGTAGGAACGGGTTTGAATACCCCGAAAGGATATTCGGAGCTGGTCGCCGCAAAAATCGCTGAGATTTCGGGACATCCTTTTGTTACAGCTGAAAACAAATTTGAATCACTTTCGGCACACGATGCCATGGTTGAAACTTCGGGCGCTTTAAAAACCCTTGCCGTTAGCCTGATGCACATTGCCAACAACACCAGAATGTTAGCTTCAGGGCCACGGTGCGGTTACAGCGAAATCATTCTTCCGGCCAACGAACCCGGTTCTTCCATCATGCCCGGCAAGGTAAATCCTACACAAAACGAAGCCCTGACCATGGTTTGTGCTCAGGTTATCGGAAACGACATGACCATAGCCATTGGTGGGACACACGGTCATTTCCAGCTGAATGTGTTCAAACCTGTGATGGTTTATAACCTGCTACAATCGGCCAGGTTGCTGGGTGATGCCTGTGTTTCGTTTAACGACCATTGTGCTGTTGGAATTGAGCCGCATTTTATCAACATTAAGAAAAACCTCGAGAATTCGTTGATGCTGGTTACTTCGCTTAACACGCACATCGGCTACGAAAACGCTGCTAAAATTGCCAAGAAAGCACATACCGAAAACAAAACATTACGTGAAGCGGCACTGGAAACGGGCCTTGTTACCGCTGAACAGTTCGACCTGTGGGTTGACCCGTCCAAGATGCTGGGACACATGTAGGAGAAGTAACAAAGAACACCCTTCGACAGGCTCAGGGTGCGGATTCCGGAATAACAAACAATAAACAAAAAACCGGCTGCAGGGAAACCTGTTCAGCCGGTTTTGTTTTACAAAGAATCAGAACAATCGTTTAAAAACGTGTTCCATCTCCGAAAGCATTTCGTCGGTTATTTCAAGGTGTGTTACCATCCTCACTGCCTGTTTTCCGAATTGAACGGCAAGAATATCTTCATCAGCAAGTTTGTTTAAAAACAAATCAACGGGCATTTTATCACTAAGCCTGAAAATGATAATATTGGTTTCGATAGGCGAAATTTCATCAATAAAACTGAGTTTTGAAAGCATCTTCCCGATTTGTCGGGCACGATCATGGTCGTCTTTGAGCCTTTCGACATGATGGTCGAGCGCATAAATTCCGGCGACAGCCAGATACCCCGCCTGGCGCATTCCGCCGCCAAACACTTTTCGTACCCGTCTGGCCTGCTTGATAAAGTCAGCATCACCCAAAAGCAACGATCCAACAGGGGCGCCCAACCCTTTTGACAAACAAATGGAAATGGAATCGAACAACCGGCCATATTGACTGGGTTCATGCCCTTTTTCGACCATTGCATTGAATAGTCTGGCGCCATCGAGATGAAATTTCAGGCCGTGTTCACGGCAAACAACACTAATTTTTTCAATTTCTGTAATATCCCAGATACTTCCGCCGCCTTTATTGCTCGTGTTTTCGACTACTACAAGCTGAGTATGCGGGTTGTGAACATTGTCAGGGTTGATGTTTTCCAACACGTCTTCTGCAGTAAAAAGCCCCCGTTTACCGTTAATTAACCTGACAGAACAACCAGAATTGAAAGCAATTCCACCGCCTTCAAAATTATACACATGGGCTGTGCTGTCGCTGATCACTTCATCGCCGGGGCGGGTGTGGACTTTGATGGCAATCTGGTTGGTCATCGTGCCTGACGGACAATACAGCGCCGCCTCTTTTCCAAAAAGACAGGCAGCTTTATTTTCAAGTTTGATAATAGTGGGGTCTTCACCAAAAACATCATCGCCTACCTCGGCCGCCATCATAGCATCGAGCATGGGTTTGGTGGGTTTTGTAACTGTGTCGCTGCGAAGATCGATTTTCATGTGTGGTGCTTTTTTGTTTGTTAATCAGCTAATTATAAAAAGGATTGATGTTAAACGTAAAAATTCTGGCACGATTCAAAAGTACATCATTTTACCATTTTACTACTTTTACAAAAAAAACAGGTTATGGATTTTTATGAATTGATTTATCAGCGCGAAAGCATCCGCAACTACGACCCTGAAAGGCCGGTTGAACCGGCAAAACTTGAACGAATCCTCAATGCCGGGCGGGTAGCTCCGTCGGCTGCCAACCGGCAGCCCTGGCGATTTTACCTGATTTCTTCAGAAGAAAACCTGAAAAAGATACGCACATGCTATCATCGTCCCTGGTTCAGCGATGCTCCGCATGTTTTGGTGGTTGCAGGTAAAAGAAGCGCTGCCTGGGTAAGGTCGTTCGATGGTTACAACGCCCTGGAAACCGATCTTACTATTGCCATGGATCACATGATTCTGGCAGCTGAAAATGAAGGAATCGGCGCCTGCTGGATCGCAGCATTTAATCCTGAAAAACTTCGTCAAACCGGGCTTTTTGACAGCGATGAAGAGATTTTTGCCATAACTCCGTTGGGGTATCAGCGCAAAGGATTCAAAAAAAGCGGCAACAAAATCCGCAAAAACCTGCCTGAAATCGTGACCTGCCTGTAAACCAACAAACGAACTTGTTTTTAATGACCATCAGGGAGTTATTATTGGGCGAAATCTCAAAAAAGCATTCTGACGAGATTGCAAAAATGACCATCAAAAACCCGCTGATTTTTGATGAGCTTTGGAATTTGTCGGTCAGCGATGAAGAACCCGTGAACTGGCGGGCAGCATGGGCTATTAAAAGCATTTGGGAAAAGCACCCAGACCTGGTTGAACCACATGTACAAAAAATGCGATTAGCGCTGCCCTCGGTCAAAAAAGACGGTGTAAAACGTGAGTACCTCAAAATGATTTCCGAATTTCCCTTACCCGAGAATGAAGAAGAACTTGGGATACTTCTGAAGGTGTGTTTTGATTATCTGTCTGATCCCCTTGAACCAGCTGCGGTTAAAGTCCACAGCATCACTATTTTATGCAGAATAAGCAGAATTATTCCCGAAATTATTCCCGAACTGCGCACAACCATAGAAGTTGCCATGCAGGAAGGCTCGCCGGGAATTGTAAACCGAGGTGATAAAGCCTTGAAAGAATTGTTGCAGATAGAAAGAAGTTGTCGAAAATTTTGATTAAAAGCTTATTCTTTTTCCGGTTCCATTTGGGATGTAATCGGAACCGTATTCTTCGCGAAATTTTCTCATACACTCATCTCCGGTACAATGAAGCGGGGAAACTTTTTGTACGCCTATTTCCTTGAATTCCTTTACGATAACATCGATTTCGGCAGCCGTAAAATCCTGAGTATGAAAGCCACCTACAACAAGATAAATGGGTTTGCCGAAATGTTCGGTTATTTTCATGAGCATCCGCTCAATTCCCGGGTGGCTGCATCCCACAATTACAACGAGGCCTTTTGAAGTTTCAACAATTAAGCATTGCTCTTTCATCTGAAAACCCATTTCACCCGATAAATATACGCCATTGGCGATGCTAACAGGGCGCGACTCGTTCAAAGCATTGGCGCCCAATGATTCTACTTTGTGTTCAAACTCTTCCGGAAATTGAGAGGTGAGATAAACCTCCATGTTTGGATTTTGTTTCAGAACATAAAAAACATTACCCGTGTGATCGCCGTGGTTGTGAGAAAGCACCAGTTTATCAATGTTTTTCAGGGAGACATTCAGCGCGGTTATATTATGAATGAATTCTTCACGGTTGCACCCTGTGTCGAATAGAATGGTGTCGCCATTAAAAACAACAAGACACGAAAAACCCCAGTCAGCCAAAGTATTTGAAGCATATCGGGAATTTTCGTACAGGGTGATAATGGTAATCTCTTCGTCCTGGACTTTGTTAAAACCCGGAAAAAAGGCAATCAAAATGACAAAAAGATTGAATAATGAATTCATTCTGTTAAACATTTTCAGGGAATGAGCACATTTTATGCCATGCGGACTAAGTATCAATAAATCAGGCGTGTACAAACGACCATTCCGCTTCTCAATTTTTATTTCATCTGATTTCGGACACCAATTGGCCGTTTGCGGGCAACTAAAAAATACGGATATTATAAAAAAAATGGGTAGCAGTAAATGGTTACCACTACCCATAACATATTGAAAAATAGCATTATCAGGCTTTTGTTATGAAAGACAAGCAGCGCTGATTATTTTAAATCAAAATAGCTTTCGCCAATAACATCGTTTTCGTAATAAACAGTGACAAAATACCTGCCAGACATAGCCTCTTCATCCGAATTGCGGCGGTTCCAGTAAACACAAATATCAACAGATTCGCCTTTGTACTCAATTTCACGCTTAATCGAAAACTGCAATTTTTCACCCTGGTGCATAAAGGTGTATTCATCCGTTTCATCGTAGGCCAGGATAACTTTATCGGGACGTGCAATTCTTAGGTAAAGTGTTTTTTTACCAGGTTCAACCAGCGTGTTTTCACCAAGGGTAAAGCAAACCCTGACGCGGTCGGTACGGGCAGCTTTGTCGGTTTCAACCTGTTTTGATCCTCTTTGCCTGATTCCGGTTGATTGGATGTTGTATGCCCTTAATACAGAGGCTTTTGTTACAATTTGCTCCAATTGTTTTTTGTCTTCTAACAATTCTGTATTTTTATTTTTTTCGGTACGATAATTTTCCCTGATACGCTCGTTTTCGTCTTTAAGTTCCTGGTTGACAGTGTACAGCGAATCGAGTTGAAGTACGTAACCCTGGGCAACTTCGCGCAAGCGGTCCAGCTTTTTCTTTATCTGAAAATACTCGAACTTGTAATTCAGCAATTGTTTAATTTCGTCGGCATTAGCCAGTATAATACTGTCTTTTAATGATAATGAATCAGACAGCCGCCCATATTCTCCCTTTACCCTGTTGTGCTGGTACAAAAGAGAATCGAGCTCAGTTTGAAGGTTTTTACGCATCTGCTCTTTTTCGTCAACAAGTCCCTGAATTTTTGATTGAGAGTTAAAGTAAAGATAACCAACAATAACCAAAACCGTCAGTAGGAGAAAAAGAAGGATAATCAAGATTAACTGTTTGGATTTTTTTTCTGGTGCTTCTGACATAAAATATTTATGATTTTAAACGCTAAAACTAAATAAGAATACTGTTTTCAAAGGCGCAAAAGTAGGTAAAATTTGCACGTTAAACGTTAATGGCTCAATTAGTAGGGTTGTTTTTGTTGTTTTTGATCGTTACCCCAAAGCGGGATTCTGAATTTGTCAGGATCGAGGCGGTACATTTCTTCTGTCCATGTGTCCGGATAACCCGTTTCCTTGATTGACCCGTTTTCATCTTTCACATAGCCGTCATTGTATTTTGTAATCAGCATTTCACCCAATTCATTCCATTCCTTTAAAACCCTTTCTCCCCAATTATTAGAAAATGCTGTTGCTGTTTCAGTCCGGCTCTTTTCCTGGACGTTTTGCAAAGCCAACGTCAAGGAGTCAGTTTGTGCCATCATTTCTTTTTCAAGCCCCGATTGCACTTTTTTAATATCCTTAATCATGTAGGAATATTTGAGATTGGCAAAATTTGAAACAAAATTAAAAGCCCACCACATCGATTCTCTTGAAAACCTGTTAATATCTCCCAAAGTGAAGGGTACGGGAATGGAAATATTTCCAACAAATATGGGAACATAACAAGTAAAATAAGTGTCATCAACCCCAAACCAGCAAATACCGCCAACATCATTGGGGAGCCAGTGCCTCATTTGTCCTACATAAGAAAATGCCGTATTGCTTGTCGAAACCGATCTTTCCCACGAACAAAGGGTGCTGTCTGATGTTTTCCATGAAAGAGGACGCCATCTGTAGGGGGAGCCATAAGGCCCGGCATCAAGGCCAACGGTCATATCGAAAGGTGTGCCTTCGTAATGATCGCGGGCTAACGAAACAACATTTTCCAGCGATAGTTTTTCGTCGGGTATAATCCACAGGGGATACCTTTTGGCGCCCTGAACCCCACGATGATAATCGGGTGAAAGGTTTAATGATGGTGCGGCCCTTCTGAAAATACTCCACACCCTCGATTCACAATACTTTAACCTGTCGGGAGAGGGTGGATTGTACACTTCGTTGAAACGGAACGGCACGCCTAAAGCCGGATCATAGTATCCTTTTTCGATGGCGAAAGGGATAACATTTTTGGAATAAAGACAGTTTTTCGGATCATCTAACGGAAACTCACCAATTCTGGCCATGTTGGCATGTGCTGAAATGCAGCCATCAGGGATTTTCAAGGCAACCCAGATGGCGCCTTCACCGCCGTTTCCGGTTCCAATAATTTCCAGAATCCAGGCTTCTTTTTTGTCAACGATTGAAATGCTTTCACCTTCACTGCCATAGCCGTATTGCTCAACCAGAGAAGTGATTACATCAATGGCTTCCCTTGCCGTTTTTGCCCGTTCAAGCGCAAGACTCATCAGGTGCCAGTATTGAAGAAATTTTGAGTGGTTCCATAATTCTTCCCTTCCGGTAAAGGTGGTTTCACCAATAGCAAGCTGGTGTTCGTTCATCTGAAAACCTATTACGGCGTAAGTGTGCGCTACCTGATGAATTTTTCCGGGAAGCCCGTTTTTGCCGCCCGGAAAAGAAATTGAATCGCCGGGTTTATGATCCTTTGCCGGTGTTTTGGTTAGTTGATAAAGCCATTCGCCATCGTTGGTGTAAACCAGAAAGGCCGAGCCATCTTTTGAAGCTCCGGGTGTGACTAAAATGTTGGTGCACGACAACACCGCTTTTATAGGAATTAAGAGTGTTAACAATAAAAATAACGTGCTGTTTTTCATACTTTTATTTTTAAAAACAAAAAGGTTGCCTGTTTAATTTCATGAGTTAAACAGACAACCTTTGGCAATCAATTTTTCAGTTTTAGTGTGAATCTCCGGTTACCTTCAGCTTATCACCGGTTTCCGAGGCAATTCGGTTCAACCATTCAGGGCTGTATCCAGGCTGTTTCACAGTTGGATTTTGTTCTCCCGGAACATAGGTTTTCACGTTTCCGTCCATGTATTTCATAAAAAGATACCTGTAAAAACTTTTCCAATCGTAAACCAGACGGTCGCCAGTGCCTGTTGAATAATCGGTAAGATACTTTACCGCAAGGGCAGGATCGGCTGTGTAAAGTTCTTTTGCGCGGGCATCAATCATTGGGGTCAGGGCAACGTATTCGTTTTCAAAACTTTTTTGTTTTTCTGCCACTTCAGGATGAATCAGATTCCAGCGGGTGTAAGTAAAATTAGTAACCTGATTGAATGCCCAGAAGGCAGCATCATCGCTCCAGCGCATCATAGCCCCGTTACCTTTTTCAAAGGTATGCGGCGCCTGGGTGATGCAACAGTACATTGGAGCATATACCGAACATGCCGCATCGTCAACGCCAAACCAGTGGATTCCGCCGATTGCATTGGGCAACCAGCTGCGCATTTGAGAAATGAAGCTGAAACCAGTTTGTTGTGTTGCTGTAGCTCTTTCGTTGCAATAAGCAACGCCGTTAACTTCCCATGTAAGGGGTCTCCAACGTATTGGAAGGCCAAATTGCCCGGCGCCAATGTCTTTGCTCATGTCAAGTTCAGTTCCTTCAAGGTGGTCGCGCATGAATTCAAACATATCCTGGACACTGACTTTTTTATCGGGTTTTACCCACAAGGGCATCCGGTTGGTTGCGTAATGGTCGGTATTTTCGTCACCATTCGCCAATTTTTTACCATGTTCAATATTTCCTTTTACATACTCCCAGTATTTGTCCATCCCTGCAACAACATCGTTGAACATTGTCCAAACCCTGATTTCACAAAAACGGGCTCCGCCAAAACTCACCGGAGCATACGTATCAGAAAAGCTAAAATTTGCATCTTTTCCTTTAAAATAGCCTTTTTCACGGGCAAAAGAAATCACGTCTTCAGCGTAAACGGTTTCAATTTTTTTATCGGTTAAAAAGCGGTTTAAATCTTTTGAAGTAAGTGAAATTTTACCATCGGCAAGCGGAAAAGTGGTAATACGTGCCTGGTTGGCATGACCAGAAACAAAACCATCGGGGATCATCCTTGCAACCCAGACAGCACCTTTGTTTCCATCACCTTTTCCAATCATTTCGAGAATCCAGACCTCGTTGGCATCGGCAATTGAAAAAGATTCACCGGAACTGGCGTAACCATATTCTGTGGTGAGATCGTGAAATAATTTTATGGCTTCACGGGCTGTTTTAGCCCTTTGGAGCGAAATGTACATCAGGCTGCCATAATCAACAATGGCACCTTTCTGGCTTCCCAATTCTTCACGGCCGCCATAGGTGGTCTCGCCGATGGTTACCTGATGCTCATTCATGTTTCCAACAACATTCCAGGTTTGCTGCGCCTGTTTGATTTGTCCAAGATATTTTCCTGTATCCCATTCGTAAACATCCAACATCGAACCTTCGGGCCAGGTTGCCGCGTTCCAGTGATACAATTCGCCATACAATACATGAGAGTCGGCAGCGTAAGAAATCATTGTTGAACCATCAACAGAAGCTCCTTTGGTTATCAGGTAATTGGTGCAAGCCAAAGCATGCCCGGTAATAACAGAAAGCAATAAAAACAAAATAGAAATCCTTGTAAAAAATTGCTGTTTCATAAGTAATAGTGTTGATTTAGTAATTTATTTCTGAATTGGTTAAAACATTATTTGCGACAAAAATAAAAGAAAACTGTAAAACGCGAAGTCTTTGAAATCATTTGAGCGCGGAGTAATTATGCGAGGAAAATCAACCTAATACAATTATCCGGCTAATGCTGCCATTCGTCTTTTGTAAACCCGCTGGCTTATTATGATGCTGATTTCGTAAAGAATTAAAAGAGGTATGGAAACCAAAATCTGACTAAAAACATCTGGAGGGGTAATAATTGCTGCAATAATTAAAACCACTACAATCATTACCCGGCGGTTTTTTCTCATGAAATTTGGGGTGACGATGCCTGCTTTCGTGAAGAAAAAAACAAGAATTGGCATCTCAAAAACCAACCCAACAGCAAATGTAAGCGAAACAACAGTGCTGATATAGGAAGTGAGCGCAATTTGATTTTCAACATTTTCGCTTACGTTGTAACTTCCGAGGAACAACACCGAAAGGGGCACAATTAAGAAATAGCTGAACAAAACGCCCAACAAAAACAGCGACGAAGTCCAAAACACAGCACCCCGTGTATGAGACTGCTCGTGTGGATGCAGTGCGGGTTTTACAAACCGCCACAATTCGAAAATGATGTAGGGAATGGCCAGAATGATTCCGGTAAAAAATGAAATAGAAATATGAATCGAGAACTGTCCGGCCATTTTGATGTTGATAAGCTTCAGGTCGAAATTTTCGATGCACAACGCCTGTGCCGAGGTGATGCTGAATTTTTCCGAAACAAACTTTCCCAATTCACAAAGCCATTGGTTGGTAATGAAATTGGACGATTTGGGGGCCAGGATAATCGTGTTAAACAGAAAATCCTTGTTGAGAAAGGCCAAAATGGCAATCACTATTACGGCAATAATCGATCTGACCAAATGCCACCGCAGCTCTTCGAGGTGTTCCCAAAAGGTCATCTCGGCCGCTTGTGGATTCACATCATCTCTATTTTCGTTGTTTGCTTTTGAAGCCATATGAAACAGGCTATTTAATAATTGTATAGGTTTTGAATTTGCCTATTTCGATCCCGTATTTTTTTTCAAGCCAGTTTAAAAATCGCAGGCGGGGCGATAGTTTAATCCCTTTGGTTGGATCGAACGAAAACTGCCAGTTCATGCGGGCAATACGTTGGTGCATTACAGCGGGGTGGGTTCCTGTAAAATGTGAAAGCGAGTCGATGTTTGAGTAATCAAATTCGTCGGCTTTGGGCAAATTTTTTTCGATCCAATCGTCGTCGTGCCACATTTTGTTAAAGGCTTCAATTTTTTCCTGCATAGCCTTGGGTTGCCTTACCCAGCCATAATGGTAAACGGTGGCATCAATTTTCTTTACCCGGAGTTTTTTGCCATTTTTCATAAAGCTGATGGCATCGCGGAACGAATGAATTGCCGGATCATTGCGGATAATCCGGATTTGTTTGTAATCCCATTTCCGCGAATCAGCCACATAATCAAAAGAGCCATAAAGGTTTAAATGGTCGAAAAGCAACCCATCAACCTTGCGGTTATTCAGGTTGTCAACCATGGCTTGTTTTATTGCCGGATAATTCTGTTCGTGCAGCACTTCATCGGCCTGATTATAAATACACCAGTCGGTGTCTTTCGATATGTAGGCTTTTGCTTTATCGGTTTCCACGGCCAGCACACGCCCGCCTTCCCGAAGGCTGTCATCCCATACTGTTTCAACAATTTTAATTTTTGGAGAACCTATGTTTTCAACCATTGCAAGGGTTGCATCTTCTGAATTTCCAACTGAAACAACCATTTCGTCGCACAGTGGTAAAACTGATTTTATTGATTCGATAAATGGATAATCGAACTTAACCCCGTTTCTTACAATGGTAAAACCTGTTACTTTCATGTGTTTTATTTACAAAATGGCAAAAGTAGCGTAATTATTTTTTTGCGAAATTCCCTTTTTGGAAGGTTCGAAAATCAATGCAAGGAATGAAAATGAAATCGTTGGTTGATTTTAATTTCCGAGTTCAGTCTAAAATCTGGCCTTTTTAAGCCGGACTCATTTCTGTTTTTCCGCATTAAAACGGAAAAACAGAAACGAAAAAAGAATCTGAAAATTTACTAATTTCTCTTGTCCAATTGGCTCAACGCAAAGGCATAAGCACCTATGGATGTGGCTTTTGATGTACCCAGCCGCGACACGCCAACTCCGATGCGCTTCAAGGGGTCATATGTGATTTTAGTTTCGCTGAAGGGTACCTGTATTTCGCGGGCAGCGCCAACAAGAAATTTTTGCAAGTCTTTTTCGTTTTGCAGGTTGAACACCGAAATCTCCAGGCGATCGAGGAAATTCCCCTTGGGTAATTCAAATTTCTTATTCATTTCGTTAACCAACTTTTGCAAAAAAAGCGGGTAAGCGCCTGATAATCCGCCGCCAAGCACAATAATTCCATCGATGAGTGTGATGGTATTGGCTAAAGCATCGCCGGCAGCAATAGCAAATTTTTCAAAAGCTTTTTTGGCAGCTTCGCGGTTGCCCTCTACTTTTCCCATCCCGATTTCGAAAATGGACTGAGGGGTGGGGCAGATCATTTCGTCAATATGCGCCTCGCGTGCGTAAAGTTTTCGTACGCCGCGGATGCTCACAGTTTCCTCAACACTGTAAAAAGGATAAATCTTGTTTCTGATGCGGTTTATTTCGCCCTGGGCGGAATTATCACCAATGAATAGCTCACCGTTATTCACAATTCCGCCACCAAAACCGGTTCCAAATGTAGCTCCGAATAGTGTGTTAAATCTTTTTGGATTACCCGCCGATTCAAGCAGACCGTTTACATAAGGCAACAAGCCGTAAATGGCTTCTCCCAAGGCAAACAAATCGCCATCGTTGTTAATGAAAACAGGGATTCCGAATTTTTCTTCAAGCATTGGCCCCAAAGCCACGCCACCCCTGAAATACGGCAGGTTAGCCAGGTCGCCAATAATTCCCAACGGGTATTCAGCCGGCCCGGGAAACGCAAAACTTATTGCCGCAGGCAAATCCTTCAGTGTCAGTTTTACTTCCTGAAATCCCTCGATGATGCGGTTTAATACTTCAGCAAGGTTTGATGCCGTTGCTGGCAAAGTAAGGGGACTCACCACCTCTTCTCCACCCTGAATAGCCGAAAACACAAAGTTTGTACCTCCGGCGTCAAGGGTCATCACAACTCGTTTATCCTCTTTAATATTCATAATGATGTTTGGTTTTTAGAAAACGTTCATGACCAACAAAGATAGAAAAGATTTAACAGGACTATAGATTTTGTTAAAATGGATAAATGTGTGATGCCAGATAAAATGCCGTTACCGACTGAAAAAACAGGGGTCATTTTAGAAATACAAGGTAAAATCTAAATTAACCCTTTAGAAATACAAGGCATGGCTAAAAATCGTTTAAACATTTTGTTTTAAACATTTTGTTTTAAAACAAAGACTGCTTACTTTTGTCGAAAACGAGATACCATGAATCCATTTGTTTTGAAAGATTACGCAGGTCCTGAATATTTCTGCAACAGGACTGAGGAAACTGCCAGAATAATCAATGCAGTCGAAAACCAAAGGAACCTTACCATTTCATCAGTCAGGAAGATGGGAAAAACAGGTCTTATCCACCATGTTTTCAATCAATTGGAGAGTTCGGGAAACATCGACACCATTTACCTCGATATTTATTACACCGATTCGCTGGCCGGATTTATTAACAAACTGGGTTCAGCAATCCTTGCGGAAAGAGAATCATTAACTGAAAAGATTAAAAGGATAATCAATGGATTTATCAGAAATATCAGGCCAACCATTTCTTTTGACTCTTTATCGGGAGCACCGGTTTTTTCATTTAATGTTGAAAATGAAGCAAGAGGAATAAAAACACTCGAAGAACTTTTTGGTTTTTTACATGAACGAAGCGCCGAAAAGCCCGTTGTTATTGCCATAGATGAGTTTCAGCAGATAGCAGAATATCCTGAAAAAAATATTGAAGCGTTGCTCAGATCGAATATCCAGCAACTTCAGAATGTGAATTTCATTTTTTCGGGAAGTGATAAACAATTGTTGACCAATATGTTCACCGAAGTAAAGAGGCCGTTTTACCAAAGCACAGAATTTATGCACCTGAGCGAAATTCCTGAAAATGAATATTCAGAGTTTATTAAATCGAAATTTAACAGTGGTGCAAAACAAATTTTGGATGAATCTGTAACGGAAATCCTTACTATGACGCGGCGGCACACTTATTACGTTCAGTTTTTATGCAACAGGTTATTTGGTTCAAATGTGTCTGAAATTAAGGCTGAAACAGTAAGGCAGGTTTACCTGGATATTTTAAGGGAAAATGAAGTTTATTATTCTGAGTTTAGAGACCTGCTTACAAAACCACAGTGGGATTTGCTTATTGCCCTGGCAAAAGAGGAGGGCATCAGCAACATTAGCACAGCGTCATTTTTAAAAACACACAATTTAAGCAATCCTGCAACTGTCAGGCGCGGAATAGAATCGTTGCTGGACAAAAAGATGATTTACAAAAACGACATGAAGTATTTTGTGTATGATGTGTTTTTTGCCCGGTGGCTCGAACGCCTGAAACCCTGAAAAAAAGGCATAAAAAAAGCCGGAAAATCCAGCCAACTTGTTTTTGAAGGTTCCTCTGTTCGGTTTCCTTCGCCGCGACGGTGAACTTTTACTTAGCCGCCACCGCTTTATTTCCGCAACGAATTTTCTATCGTTGTTTTCTGGCGCAAAAGTAGGCTATTCGCTGTTAATGCATTTTAAATTATTGTTACCAAATTTTTACCATTTTCTTAACCAACAAAAAAAAACCCGGCTGGTTTGCAAGTAGCCGGGCTTAGCCTGATTAATAATTTTCCTCTTTTATTTCAAAATACGATTGCGGATGAAGACAGGCCGGGCAAAACTTTGGTGCTTTTTTGCCTTCGTGCAGGTAGCCACATTTGCGGCATTTCCAAACCACTTTTCCATCGCGTTCAAACACGCGTCCGGCTTCAAGATTGTCGTACAATTTGCGGTACCGTTCCTCGTGTGCTTTTTCCACACGGGCAATCATCCTGAAGGTTGTGGCAACTTCTTTAAATCCTTCTTCCTCAGCAATTTTGGCAAATTCGGGATAAAGCTCTGTCCATTCTTCATTTTCGCCGTCGGCGGCGGCTTTCAGGTTTTCGAGTGTGGTGCCGATCTTTCCGGCAGGATAACTGGCCGTTATCTCAACCATTCCTCCTTCAAGAAATTTGAAGAAACTTTTTGCGTGCGACATTTCATTAAGTGCTGTTTCTTCAAAGAATGCAGCAATCTGTTCAAGTCCGTCTTTTTTCGCCTGTTTGGCAAAATAATCGTAGCGCATACGTGCCTGCGACTCTCCGGCAAAGGCTTTCAATAAATTCTGTTCGGTTTTCGATCCTTTCATTGTGCTCATGTTCTTAATTTTTTGCGGGTTAATACGAGAATTTTTTTGATGGGTAAAAGTAGCTTTAAATGGTCAAAAACAAGGATGGTTTTACCAAAAGAATGGAAATTTGAAATGAATTAAAATAGTGAATTCCCGTGAATTTCCCGGATTATTGTACGTTTCCAATCACCAGTTTTTCTGAAACGCAAGTTTCTCCGGCATCAATTTTTAAAACATAAATTCCTGGTTTTAAGCCCCGGATGTTGGGATTGATCATGTTGATTCCTGCATTAATGCTGACGTCGGGCATTTCAGTAACAATCTGCCCTGCTGGATTGATCAATTGAATTTTTACCAGGTATTTCTTTTTGGCTTCAATGGTCAGGTAAAAAGGGTTGCCGGATGCAGGATTTTGAAATGAAATACTGATTTCAGGGGTTTGATCCTGGTTTTCATCCATTCCAAAACCCAGATCTTTCACCGGAATAGAGTCGGGAGTTGCTTTTTGTGAAGTAAATTTATACAAATAATAGTTGGTGGCCTTTATCCAGTCGGGTGAAGTGAGCGGTTCCGAAGCCACTTCCCACACAAACCCTGACGATCCTATTTCGCGCCTGTACGACAACGTGTTGTTGTAGCGTAACGCCCACAACGTATCTACTGATGAAATCATGATAAAGTTGTACGAAAGATTGGTTCCCATTTGTGTGGTCAGGGCTACAATAGCATCGGTAAGGCAGGTTGTAATGTTGTCTTCGGGATGTTCGTCAATCCATTTCATCAGGTAAAGGCGGTACAGGTCGGTGTCGTGGTTTGGGTCGTTCACCCCATCGCCACTGTAATGGTAGTGATTGATGGCAGAGTAGGTACCTAAAAGGCTTATCAGTGTTGGCTTGTTTAACGTTCCGTTGTGAGCCAGCATCATCGAAAAATTCCGGGTAAGCGATTTTGTGTAAAACGGGTGCGGATCAGGTATGTTAACGTATCCTGATGAAGATCTCCTTACATGCGCAACTGCACTGTTTGAAAGGTTTTCGATCATCATACCGGCACACGAATCGTAAAGAAAATCCTGGTCGGCGCGCCACATGCCACGGTAAATTACCGGGATGTTTCCTCCACGTAGGGTTTGGGTGTAAAACCCTAGCCCCCAGCCATTTGGATTTTCTGAAGCCAATTGTTTCAGCGAGTGCAGATGCCATATCTTGGTGGTATCGTTAAACGTTCCGGCGGTTAACATTCCCCACATCCGGCAATTGTGCAACGAATCGTCAGGAAAACCGGCGGGCTGTGCCCCAACCTTTTTTGTCGATAAAACCATTAAAATCAAGAAGATAAAAAGTAAAATTCGCATACTGTTTCTGTTTGAATTATTGATGGTTGATAATTGAAGGGGCCGACCAATCAAGACTCATACTTAGTTTCTCCCAATAGGCCTATTTCATTATCAATCAGGCAAAGATAATTGTCTTATGATTCAGGAGATGATAAAAGACGGGTTTAAACGCTTTCTGATCCTGGAAGACTGCCACCACAGAAAATGAAAAAAGAAATCCGTGCAACCATGGCTTTCGGAGAAGCCATTGCTGCACGGAAAATTTTAAAAAATTCGGAACCAAAAAGATCTTCTAATTTCGGATTAGGATATTGCTGTCATAACTCTTTACTTCAATTTTAATATTGGTGTTTTCGGTGCTGTTTTTAGTCCTACCCTCCAAGTTAACCTTGTCGTTGTCTTTAATGTAAATCTTTTTATCAAACTGTTCTTCCGGGAAAACAAGCTTTCCATATTTTGTATCTGCATTCAGGATGTAAGGTACGGATGCGGGAATTGTGAAATTGAAATCGGAATATTTCGATTCAAGCTTAATACCTGTAAAACCTGTCGAAAAATTATTCACGCTGAAAGTGTCGTCGTATGAAATAATGCTCAATCCCTTGTTGATCATTCCAAACCGAAATTCGGAATATTTACTTTCCCTGCAATCAAATGAATCTGCCTCATCGAATGTCCAATTATCATCGTATGAGCTGGTAACCATAAATTTACCCGTTTTTTTGCCAGTAAATTCAGAATATTTGCTTTGTCCGATAACTTCGCCGGTTTCCCCCATTTGCAGGTCGCAGTCATAAAAATCGAATGTAAGATCTTTGGATGGTCCCAGGTTGAAATCAGAATATTTGGCTGATCCGTTAATACTGCCGAGTTGGCCGATTTTAAAATCATCATCATACGAATCAAATTTCAGGTTGCCGGCTCTTTCTATCTGTACATTAGCGTATTTACTTTCGATTTCCAAATTTCCACAGGTTTTCATTTGAATGTCAGAATCGTACAGTTTCATGGAGGCTTCGGGCACATTGTTCATAGTGGTTTTCGAATATTTCAGATCGAGCAGAACTTTGCCTCCAATCGATCCGCAAATCAGTTTTCCATTGTAGATTTTTAATGTTGCTTTTCCTGCAATTTCTTCCATTTCAATGTCAGCGTATTTGTTGTTTATGATCATTGAAATGGTTTTAGGGATGTACAGCGTGTTTTTAACAGTATATTTTTTAAGTGTTACACGGTCACCGCTGATGAGTTTGATTTTGTGGTTAAATCCGCTTGAAATCATCGATTCCCAAAACTTGGTATTAACGCTCCGGTTGTTTTCGGTTCCTTCAAAACACAATCCGCGTAAGGCCTCCAAAGTAGTTTCAACATCTTCTTTGTCTCCTACAAGTTTTACCTCCAACTGAAGTTGAACATACGCGTTTGACCAGGTTTTAATTTGGGTGTCGAAGGAATTGTTTGTAAATTCAAGGGTTCCGGATGGGCTGATACCGGTTTCGATTTTAATGGTTTCGGCAACTTCTTTTTGTGCATAAATGCCTGTTGAAAGCAGAACACTTAGTGCAATGCCTAAAAGTGAATGTTTAAATGTCGGTTTGTTTCTGTCGTTCTTCATTGTCTTTTTGTTTTTGAATTTCGTTGAGCATGCGGTCGAGGATACGCACGCGTTTTTCGTAGTTGTCAAGCATCGCCCGTATCAGGCGCTCGTTGTTGCCTACTTGCTGGTAGTCTTCCTGATATTGCCTGTACATTTGGTCCAATTGGTCAAGTTCATTAAAAAAGAATTTGAGCTGACCGGTGTTTTGAGGTTTTACTTTTTCAAAGGCATTCCACCTTTCGTTGATCTGAGCCTGAAATTGCGAAACCTGAACAGCATAATCAGGGGCAATATCGCTGAGCGTAATGTTGTAGATATTTTGCCTTGGCGACAAAAACTCCCGGTAAACAAAGTAGGATGAAGCCGTAACAAAAATCAACATTGCTGCGGCCTTCCAAAGAAAATTACTCCGGAGAGTCTTTCTTTTGTTCAGATCGCGGCTGATGCCTTCCCAAATCAGGGAATCATCCGGCTCGTCGATGTCCATCAGCGGCCGTTGCGACCTGATTTTTTCTTCAAAATTTTTCTTCATACTTTACCAGTTTTTCGTGCAACAACATTTTTGCCCGTTGATACTGCGATTTAGATGTTGACTCGGAAATGCCTAACATTTGTGCAATTTCGCGATGCTTGAAGTCCTCTAAAAGAAAAAGGTTCAAAACCACCCTCGATCCATCGGGAAGGGATTTAATACACTCGTGAATGGTTTCCGGTTCAAACCGGACATCCCCATCTTCACCGTTCCAATCTGGAATTTGGTGGTGATGTTCGTCAAGATCAACAAAGCAGACTTTTTTTGATTTCAAAAAATTGATGCAATGATTGATCACGATTTTTTTCAACCAGAAACCAAATCCCGAATCACCCCTGAAATCACCGATTTTTCGGTAAGCCGCCACAAAAGCCTCCTGCAGGACATCCTCGGCATCCATCCTGTTGGCCAGCAGGCGGATGGCGACATTGTACATGGCTTTCGAGTACAACTTATACAGCCGGTACTGCGACTTTGTGTCGCCCTCCCGGCATTTTTCGATCAGTTGCTGATGAATGTCAGGTTCGTTTTTCGCCAATTTTCTTTCTTTGATTTTAAAGACAGTAAAGGGACAAAAAAAGTTGGAAAGAAAACATTTCTCAGAAAAATTCTTTTGTTTTGAAAACGGGATTTAATGTGAATGGTCAGCAAAAAAAATGAATCGAAAAGACAGTTTATTTAACACTTGGCTATTCAAACTCATTTATTAAATCCATTGCCTTACTTCTGTAAATTCCTTTATCATATTTCAAATTTCTAAGGATTTCGATAGCCTTATCGTTTTTTCCTGATTTTATCATGGCCAATGCAAGATACCAGTTTGCCTGTGTTTTGAAACGGTCATCATTAGTTGCAATGACCATCAAGAGATGTTTTTCGGCTTCTGATGGATAGCCCATAGCCAGTAAAGCATTTGCCTGGTAAAAACGAATGGCCTCAATGTCCTTGTAAGGCTCTTTGATTTCCTTGAAGAAAAATATGGCGCTGTCCCAGATTTTCAAGTCGTAGTAATACAGAGCATATTCAACCAATGAATCATTTTCTCCCTTCATGGTTAGTAAATTCTGATAAGGGGTAAAGTATTCATCGAAAAGTTGATCGTTGGAAGCTGGCTGAATTGCTCTGAAAACGGAATAAATACCAATAAGCAGAACAACTGCTGCCGCTGCAAACATCCAAACGGTGCTGATCCTGAAAACGTTTTTTGCTTTTAATGATCCTGCTTCTTGCAAGGAGTTCTTTAAACCGATCTGTACTTTTGTTTCCTCATCATTCCTGATGATGTCGAAAACATTCATTATCTTTTGTTTACAATCAAAACAAGCGTCGGTGTGATCCAAAACATCAGTAGGAATGGTTTCGTAAACTTTTGGATCAATAAGTCCTTCAGCATACAGGGCGATTGCTTCTTCATTCAGATGTCCGTTGTTACTAAATAATATCATTGTGCTGAATCATAAATATTTAAAAAAAGTAAGCCCTAAAATTATATAGCCAAAAAAGGTATTAAAACTGATTGGATCACCGTTTTTTTTCATCATAAAAAATCTTTCGGCAAGCATCAGAAATGTTTCAGAATCGTAATTTGAATTGAATTTTGAATTTTTATTCAATAGAGCAATCATTTCATTTATTCTATCCCTGGAATAGTGCAGCAGTGATTCAGGCAAGACAGTTTCACTCGAATGATCAGCTAAAAACGCCGTAAACCGCCTGAACAGCTCTATATCAGTGCTATGCGGATGATCATTTAACAATGTTGCAAGCTTTACACACCCGGCAGGAGCCATTTCAGGATAGACCTTACCAATATCGATTCCGTCAACAGGAAACCGGCACAACATTTTGATAAACAGATTTAATCTTGATTTTTGGCGTGGGTACAAATTCAAAATGGCCTCAAGTCGTTTCACTTCATCTTTAATGGCCAATTCATCCAGAATGTACCTTTCCTTGCCGGGGAGGTTAGTCATTTTATCGTCCAGCCTGATTTCATTCTCCGCTACCCTTCCGTTCACCCTGGCAATTTTACAACACTCATGATAAATTACAGATTGAAGATAGGCATCTACCGTGCTCAGACCATTGAAATTTTTCTTCAGTTTTTCAGATTTTTCCAATAGTACTTTACTTACTTCCTGAACAGCATCTCCCAGATCCGCCCGGCCAAAATATCCCTTTGCTACTCCGCCAGAGATAATATGCCTTATTTTCGGCTGTTTTTTGACAAGCAAACCACCGAAGTTGTTGTAAAGCAAATACTCATCATCCTGATGATCAATCTTCACACCTCTGCTATTTTGCGCAAACATAGTGTATTTCGTAAATACAGCGTCCGAAAATTGTTAAGACATTGGCGTTAAATTTTTTGGTCCAACCATGTCACCACCGTAATCTCCGATTGCAAACATTTGGCGCCGAAAATAAAAAAGCAAACAAGCAAAATATCCCGTTATCATAATTTGGATTTTCCACTGTCAATAAAACCCCATTTGTTAAGAAGTGTTAATTGGTAGTCCGTTTTATTCTACGCTTTGCCTATTCCTTAATGAAAGCGGCTGGCAGATGATTTTTCAGATAATAATTACCAGCTGCAATGAGAAAAAAGAATGGACAAAGGCATCAGAAATTATCAATTGTTTGAGCAGTTTGCCGATGAGCAAAAAATGATTTTTTATTTATTTGATCTACAGAAGCAAATGCTCGATACGGTAATTGGAAACCCAAAAGAAATCATTGGTGTTGATCCCCTGGCCGACGGGCACGATATGCAAAGTTTTGCCAGCTTGCTGTATCACCCCGACGACCAACAACTTTTAAAAATCAAAACCGAATTTTTCAAAAACAAAAAAGGAGGTACATGGGCAGGAATTTTTAGAATTAAACATGCCAATGGGCACTGGGTTTGGGTTTATTACCGTCATTTTACGTTTGGCGGGAATGACGGAGGATCACCAACCCATATCGGAGGAATCAGCTTTGATCTATCCGATGGGCTGCAAACACAGCCCCAAATGAAGGATTTGCTGAGTGAGCCCAGGAAAAAAGAGAATCACGAAAAAACAAAATCACTCACCAAAAGAGAAATCGAAATCATCCGGCTCATTGCCAAAGGCTATGAACATAAAGCCATTGCTGTGAGCCTGAACATTTCGCAACATACTGTTGA
>CALFEP010000188.1 GCA_937950125.1 uncultured Bacteroidota bacterium | reverse complement strand
CCACAGTTGAGGTGGTCTTTTTCTTCAAATTTTCCGAATGAGGCCAGAATTTTCATGATGTCCTCCTCGCCGGGCATTGGCAAACGGCGGTCGAGCACCTCATATTTTTGTGAAAAATCGAGGGTGCTGAATTCCTCAACGGTATTTTCCCATGCCTGAAAATCGAAATCGGCGAGTTTATCTTTTACAAACTGGCTCACGTTCATCCTGCGGCTGTAGCGCGAGGCTGTCTGCGTCATACCCGGGCCCATGATGCATCCGCGGCAGCAAAGCAATTCGAGGTGGTGGCGGTCGCTTTCCTGGTTTTCAAATTCTTTTACGGCTTCCCTGAAATTTACCCTGCCGCTGGCCACGATCACGTTGGCGTTCAGGATGTCTTCCGAAAGGTTGGCAGTTTGCAGCAAGCCGCGGCTTACAGGGAAAATGGAACCCTTTCCGGCAAGTGGCGGGTCGAATTCGGTAGGTGTTACCTTTTCGGGTTGGATGTTTCGCATTTTAAAAATATCCCGTAGTTCTAAGAAAGTGATGGATTCGTCCACCTCGTTGCTTTCGGCTTTTTTGGCAATGCACGGCCCGATGAAAACAACTTTTGCATCGTCGCCGTATTTTTTCCTCACAACCCTGGCCATGGCCACCATGGGTGAGGCTATGGGCGCAAGACTTTCGACAAGATTGGGGTGATAATGCTCTATGTAAAATACAATGGCTGGACAATCCGATGAAATGCGCCCATCGTGGGGGTTGTTTTCGTGTAGCTTTTTGTATTCACGAGCCACCATGTCGGCGCCAAATGCCACCTCGCACACATGACTGAAACCCAGTTCGCGAATCATTCCCACCAGTTGGCGGTGGTCGTCAATCTCGGTAAACTCGGCAGGAAAGCTGGGCGCCACAATGGCGATCACCTTTTTTTCTGTTTCCAGGATTTCGAAAGCGTCGTGGACGGTTTTAAGGAAGACCTTGGCGCCCTGGCTGCACACAATGGTGCAGTTGCCGCAGCCGATGCACCGCTCGTTGATGACTTCGGCCTGCCCGTTGATGATTTTGATGGCTTTCACGGGACATTCCCTCACGCAGGCGTAACATACCCTGCAGCGGTCTTTCACCGTAAATACCAGTTGTTTGCGTTTGGAGTGGCTCATTATTATTGTTTGCTTTTATTTCAAGAACATGTTCATTTATACGGGCACAGTTTGATTAACATATTAATTTTTAATTATTTTAATTGTTTGCAGTGGTTTCCCATCAATAGTGAGAGTTGCCAGGTAAATTCCAGGCAGGCATTTCTGACCATTAAAACTCGTAGCGTCCCAGTGAATTTTCTGTATTGAAGTGAGGCTTGAACCATTGGATGGAAATTCTTTCCGGTACAATTGATTAATAAGTCTTCCCTTTATGTCGTAAATGCACAAATCAACATTTGAATTTGGTGATATTGTAAAAGAAAAATCCGTGCTATTACGTATTGGATTAGGAGAACAACAAAAGTTGACAGAATTGCCGTGGTCCAAATTTGCAAAGGGTTCATTAATGTTAGTTAATGGATCTTCCTGGAAATTTCCCTGGCCATCATTAAAAAGGATAAATAGTTTTGATGCCTGTTGAGCACCAGGGTTATTTACAATAGCAATATCATTATATCCATTCTTATCATAATCCTTACAAGAAAAAAAACAATATCCAAGAAAACCAAATGAGATTTCATAGAATTGAGGATTTTCCAGAACGAAATCACCTTTATTGTAAAAAATTTTAAGACCTGAATAATCAGATAATATAAAAACTACATCGGGAAGGCTGTCGTTGTTGAAATCGCAAACCGAATATGTGTAAGTATTTTGTTGAAATGAAAAATTGCTTATGGTTTCAAACACTGTATCTCCAACATACCTGTACATCGTTAAGTAAGAATATCCCCAAAAACAACCGTACGTAATAATGTCTTTGTCACCATCCAGATCAAAATCAAGAATAAAAGGGTCTTCATGCCCAATATTTGTTTGTGAATAAATGGATTCGAAGCCATCAGGGTAATTAAAGAATATTTCTGTGTCAATTCCGGTAAGAACAATATCATCCAAACCATTTCCATCAATATCTGAACAGGCACAACCATTAGGATAAGTGATACCAGTGGAAAAGTATTCAGGTTCGTAAAGCCCGCCAATTCCATTATTGTACATTACACCCCAAGAATCGTAGTCCCCAATATACACTATCACATCAGGATATTGATCATTATTAATATTACCGGTAGTAAAACCCGTAATTCCACTCTCCATAAGATAATATTCAATAGAATATCCTGAAATATTCCAATTAATGATTGCAATAAAAGACTGATCATTGTCAAAATGTCTTCCAATAATAGACGGGTAAGGATTGTCACTTAGCTTTGTTAGACAAACAGATGTCTGAGCTGAATACAGAAATATAGAATCTTCAAGATGAAAATTGCCATTTTCATTTAGTAAAATCGAAATTCCGCTCCACTGGGTCTGGGAGCTATATCCATGCCCTGTTAAAATATCAACATCACCGTCCAGGTCAATATCGCCAGATGTAATTGAACGAGCCATCCGCGGAACATTTATTATGCTCCGGGTATCTGAGTATTTGAAACAGAGAAATAAAATCACAAAAACGAAAAAAATGACTTTTTTCAAAACATCTGAGCTTTTAACAAATGACCACTAATTTGATGAATTGGTGAAAAAAAATTTCATATCAACCGCCTGTTTTACAGCAACACATCCCTTCCCTGATAGCTGGTCTTGAGTTTTTCGAGGAACGAATCTTTTTCCTTGCCGGTGTATTTGCCATAAAGTTCGATCACTGCCGGGTTTTTGTAAGAGGCTTTTATGGATTCTTTTTCATCGATGTCGTAAAGGGTTTTCATGCGTGCCTTCAGGCTTTCCTGGCTTTGTGTGATGGGTTGTCCGCCGCCGTTGATGCAGCTTCCGGGGCAGGCCATCACTTCGATAAAGTGCAGGTCGTCGCGCCCGGCTTTAATCTGGCTAATGAGTTCCATGGCATTTTGCAGCCCGTTTACGGCAGCAATGCCAATTTTTTGTTTGCCAATTTTGGTAAAAAGTTCACGGGTGCTTTTGTTGCTGCGCATTTGCGTAACTTTAAAATTGACCAATTGCTTGCCCGTAAGCCTGTAATAGAGTGTACGATACACAGCCTCGGCCACACCGCCACTGGTTCCAACTATTTTTCCAGCCGAACTTCTCACGGCAAAGGGGCTGTCGGCCAACTCGGGGGCGACCTGCTGAATGTCAAGGCCAAATAGTCGGATCAGGCGGGCCAATTCGCGGGTGGTGAGCACGGCGTCAACGTCCGAAATTCCTTTGGTGGTAAACTCTTCGCGGCGGGCTTCAAATTTCTTGGCGGTGCAGGGCATGAGCGAAACCGAAAAGATGTTTTCGGCCTTGATCTTCTGGTTTCGGGCGTAATGGTGTTTTACGAGGCTTCCCATGATCTGCTGCGGCGATTTGCAGGTGGTGAGGTTGGGAAGCAGTTCAGGATGAAATTCTTCCATGTATTTTACAAAAGCAGGACAATCGGCTGAAAACATCGGAAGGTTTTGCTGGTTTTCCAAACGTTCGAGCAATTCTTCTACAATCTGCATCACCATCATATCGGCGGCAAAGGCAGATTTAAAAACCTTGTTGAACCCCATTTTCCGTAAGGTGGCTACCAAAAGGCCATCCAATTCTTTCCCCGATTTTACATTAAATTCTTCGGCCAACGACACCGACACTGTTGGCGAAACCTGCACCACCACGTGTTTTTCGGTGTCCTGCAGTGCCTCACTCACCGCACTGATGGCATCTTTTTCGTGAAGGGCTCCTGTTGGGCACACCATGATGCATTGCCCGCAGTTGATGCAATTTGATACGTTCAGGTTTTTGTTGAAGGTTGGGCCAACAATGGTTTTCATGCCTTTCCCGATAAAGTCGAAGGTCGAAATTCCGATTTTTTCCTTGCAAACCCGCACGCATCGGCCACACAGGATGCATTTAGCCGGGTCGCGCACAATGCTGGCGCTCGACGGGTCTTTCTTTTTCATCATGCGCACCACCGGCAATCTCCGTTCACGGATTCCCAGTTCTTCGGCCAGGGTCTGCAGTTCGCAGTTTTTGTTGCGGATGCAGTACAGGCAATCGTCGGGGTGGCTCGAAAGCAACAATTCCACAATCGTTCGGCGTGCCCGGATGACCCGTGGCGAGTGGGTTTTTATTTTCATCCACTCTTCAACCGGGTGCGAACACGAAGGAACCAGTTCGTCGTGACTTTCCACCTCAACCACACATATCCTGCAGGCTCCGGTGGGGGTGAAATTCTCCATGTTGCACAGGGTGGGCACGGTGATTCCGTTTTTCCGGAGGGTTTCAAGAATGGTGTCGCCTTTTCTGGCCTTTAAGATCTTGTTGTTTACATTTATATTGAATATCATTTATTTATGCTTTTTCCGGGTGAGTTTTCAAAATCAGATTATGTCGATGGCTCCGAACTTGCACACTTCGTAGCAAATGCCACAGTTGTTGCATTTTTCCTGAATGATAAAATGAGGTTGGCGTGCTGCTCCGGTAATGGCGTCAACCGGACATTTTTTTGCACAGATCATACAGCCTGTACACCGGTCAAAACTGATAACATACGTTTTTAAATCTTTACAAACATTGGCTCGGCATTTCCGCTCGTAGATGTGTTCCTCAAATTCATCCCTGAACCACTCCAGGGCGCTCAGCACCGGGTTTGGTGCTGTTTTTCCCAGCCCGCAAAGCGATGTTTCCTTAATAACCCTTGCCAGGTTTTCCAGTTGCATCACACCTTTAAACCTCGACAGGGTTTCATGTCCTTCCGCCTCAACCGGGCGACGGGTTATTGCTTTCAGGATTTCGTACATCCTGTTTGTTCCTTCACGGCACGGGATGCACTTTCCGCAGCTTTCGTTCTGCAAAAAGTTGATAAAATATTTCACCATGTCCACAATGCAGGTTTCGTCGTCCATCACCACCATTCCGCCCGAACCCATGATCATGCTTTGTTCGGCAAAAATGTCGTAATCGATGGCAATGCCGGTTTTTTGTTCAGGGATCAGGCTACCCGAAGGCCCGCCAATCTGAACTGCTTTCAGTTTTTTCTCATCCCTGATTCCGCCTGCAATTTCTTCCACGATTTCTTTAACGGTTATCCCGAAAGGAATTTCTACAAGCCCGGTATGAACTGTGTCGCCTGTAACGGTGAAAAGCTTTGTTCCTACACTTTTTTTTGTGCCGGTTGATTTAAACCAGTTTGGCCCGTGTTGTAAAATAAAAGGTACGTTGAACAGGGTTTCCACATTATTTACCACGGTAGGTTTTCCAAACAGCCCTTTTTCGTTTGGATACGGTGGCTTGTTTCGAGGCATTCCCCTGCGGCCTTCGATGCTTTTGATGAGTGCTGTTTCTTCACCACAAACAAAGGCGCCCGGACCTTCGCGAAGGATAATCTGAAGTTTAAACCCGCTGTTGAAAATATTATCACCCAGGAAACCAAACTCTCTGGCCTGTTCCAATGCAATCTTCAACCGGTTTACTGCCAGTGGATATTCGTTGCGGATGTAAATATAGGCCTTGTTGGCGCCAATGGCATAGGCAGCAATGGCAATTCCTTCGATGAGGCGGTGCGGATTGCCTTCAACAAGGGCGCGATCCATGTAGGCGCCCGGGTCGCTTTCGTCGGCATTGCAAACCAGATATTTCTGGTCGCCACCCGTTTGCCGGGTGAGCCGCCATTTTTGGGCTGTAGGGTAACCAGCTCCGCCACGACCACGAAGTCCACTTTCTTCAACAATATCAATAACATTGTCAGGCGGATAATTCAGAATGGTTTTTACAAAAGCTTTGTAGCCTTCACGGGCAATGTACTCATTAATATTTTCAGGGGCTATTTCACCACAATCGTAAAGCAAAACCCTGCGTTGCTTTTTGAAGAAAGGCAAATCGTTGATTATTGGAATGTCATCATACAACTCAAGATTTCCATTCCGGATTTGCCCAAGCACATGGTCACCAGAAACCTGGTTGTGAAAACATTCATCCAGAATACTGTCAACCTTTTCGGCTGTCACCTTTTGAAAACAAACCCTTGTTTTGCCGGGAACCTGGAAATCCATGAGTGGTTCGGCGCTGCAAAGCCCGATGCATCCTACCTCCACAACATCAGCATCCAGATGGTTTTCGGCGAGGTAACTGCGGACTGCCTGCAGTGTTTTGGTTGCACCGGCAGCTATTCCACAGGTTCCACAGCCCACAAATATGGCAGGTTTGGCCAGCCTCCGCCGGGTTAAATAGTCTATTTTCTCGCTGACGGCCGGCGCATATTCACCGGCAAAATTCATCAAAACTTCCTGGATTAGCTGTGATGTGCTAACTGTTGGTGCCCAACTCATAGTTTTCCTTCTTTTAATTTAATCGCTTCGATTAGCTCAACAACCGATTTTGAAGTAATGCCAGGATAAAAAACATCATTGATTTTTAACACTGGCGATTGGCCGCAGGCTCCGACACAGGGTGTCACCTCCAGCCTGAAAAGCTTATCCCTGGTTGATTGTCCGGCTTTAATATTCAGGCACTTTTCTATTTCCTGAAGTACAACTTCGCTCTCTTTCATGTGGCAGGCAGTACCATTACACAACATGAAATGGTATTTGGCCGACGGCGAAAACCTGAACTGATCGTAAAATGTTGCAACAGCATATACCTTACTGGTTGGAAGGTTTAAATGCCTACCAACCAGTGTAATGGCTTCTTCGGGAAGATACCCCATTTCGGACTGTATTTCCTGCAGTATTGGCAACAGGTGTTGCCGCTGGTTATCTTTAAACCTGGTCAAAACGCTTTCAATCTGGCTCATTCCGTTAACGATTAATGAGTTACGTGAATTAACGTACAAAAGTAATACTTTTGCGTTATTTTTTTCACATTGTTAATTTTTTAACAAAAATTGTTCCTGTGAGAATTTTTTACCGACTTTTGCCATAAAATGGATTGTATCGACTAAATTCGCAACATGGTATCGCTCATTACAATAAATCCTGACAAATGCACCAACTGCGCCGAGTGTGCGCGGGTTTGTCCGGTGCACGCCATTAGGGTAAATGTAGGTTTAAAATACCCCGAAACCGACCATGCCCGCTGCATAGGTTGCGGAACCTGTATTGGCGCCTGTGGCCCCGAAGCCATTCATTATCAGGACTCGATAAAAGATGTCAGGCAATTGTTCTGGTCGGGGCAAAAAGTTGCCGCCATTGTCGATCCAAGCATTTCGGGCGAATTTCCCGACATAACCGATTACCGGAAATTTGTGGAAATGATCAGGGCGCTGGGGTTTGCCTACGTAAATGAGGTTTCGTTTGGCGTTGACCTGGTGGCGAGAGCCTACAACCGTCTGTTCAGCGATTTTAAAGGTAAATACTACATTTCGGCCAATTGCCCGGCCATTGTTTTTTATGTTCAGAAATACTTTCCCGACCTGGTTGAAAACCTTGCTCCTATTGTTTCGCCCATGGTAGCCACGGCAAAAGTGGTGAGGCTTGTTTATGGCGAGGAGGTGAAAATTGTTTTTATCGGACCCTGCATTGCTGCAAAAATGGAAGCTGAAGATACTTTTGATGATGGCAAAATTGACGCCGTACTTACATTTACTGAACTTAGAAAAATGTTTGACGAAAAAGGCATTCACGAATCCAAGCTCGAATTTTCGGATTTCAATCCGCCCATCGGAAAATTAGGCTCACTGTACCCGCTCAGCAATGGCATTTTGCAGGCAGGCGACATCGACGAAAATCACCTTTCGGGGAATGTCATCACCGACTCTGGTAATCCGGCATCGCTGGAAGCTGTTGATTGTTTCGACAAAAACGCTGTTTCGCTTGCAAGACATTTCAACCTTTTTTACGATAATGGCTGCGCCATGGGGCCGGGAATGTCGCGCAAAGACGACAAACATGTGAAACAATCGCTGGTGATTGCCTATTCCAAAAAAAGGCTTCAGAATTTTGATCATGGAAAATGGGATTGGGAAATGGATAAATTTTCAGGCCTCGACCTGAAAAGAACTTTCAGAATTGATGACCAGCGAAAGCCGGAACCGGATGAAAAAAGTGTGAACGACATTTTGAAACTGATTGGAAAAGAGGGCGGTGAAGCTTATCAAATGTGTGGTTCGTGCGGCTACAAATCGTGCCACGACTTTGCAAGGGCTGTTTCGCAGGGATTGACGCGCACGGATATGTGCCTCGATTTCTCGGTTAAAAACAAGGACAAATACATCAATACACTGCGTGAAACCAATAAAAAGCTGAAAAGTGAACTCGACAGCAAAAATGAGGAACTGAAAGACCTGAAGAATGAGTTTGACCTTTGGAACGATAAGATGGATATTTCGAAGTACATCATGTATCAAATTCCAACGGGTGTAGTATTTGTTGATGATAAACTGAAAATCTTGTCGGCCAACCGCAGTTTCATCGAAGTGTTGGGCGACGAAGCCAAAGAAATTGACGAAATTATTCCCGGTTTACGTGGAGCCGATTTGAAAACCCTGGTTCCGGTGCAGTTTTACAAATTGTTCCAAAATGTGATTGCCACCGGCGAAAACATAGTGAGCCGGGATGTTAAAATTGAGGATTCCATCCTGAACCTGAGTGTTTTTTCGATCAGGGAAAACAAAGTGATCGGCGGAATTGTACGCGACATGTCGTCACCCGAAGTGCTCAACGAGCAGATTGTCAACCGGGTAACCGATGTAATCGATCAAAACCTGAAAATGGTGCAGCAGATCGGATTTTTACTTGGCGAAGGCGCTTCAAAAACAGAGGCCATGCTCAATTCGATCATTCAGGTGCATCAAAAGAAGAAAAAGGTATGATTTTACCGATAAATATCAACGATTTGCTCAATGCAAAAACCATCGAATCGGAACGTATCGAGTTTAAAGAAGGATGGAATCCCGATGCTGTTTACAGGAGTATTTGTGCTTTTGCCAATGATTTTGAAAATATTGGCGGAGGATATATTTTAATCGGGGTTAAGGAGTTAGAAGGAAAAGCAGAAAGACCAGTCAAAGGGTTACAACCTGAGCAAATCTCACAAATTCAAAAACAAATGATCGGGTTTAACAATTTGGTAAGACCATATTATGCACCCAAATTATACATCGAAACTATTGATAAACAGCAAATTATAGTGCTCTGGATTCCTGCAGGAAGTGACCGTCCCTATGAAGTCCCGGAACACATCAATGCAAAACAAAAAAATTACGCCTATTACATTCGCCGTTATGCCAGCTCAATTGAGGCAAAAGATGCTGACAAAGAAGAGCTAATTTCGATCGCAAATCTGGTTCCCTTTGATGACAGAGTTTGCCACACGGCTACCATGGCGGACATCAATCTCATTTTTATCCACGAATATTTGCGCAGGGCGCAAAGTAAACTCACGGCAGGTGATACAAACCTGGCAAAAGCTGATATTCTGGCTCAGTTAAATTTATTATCAGGTACAGTCGAAAATTCTTACATCAGAAATGTTGCATTAATGCTTTTTTGTGAAAATCCGGAAAAATTCTTTCCTTACACCCGGATAGAAATTGTTCATTTTCCAAAAGGCGCTGATGATCCAGAATTTAACGAAGCCCCAAACATCACAGGGCCTGTTCAGTATCAGATAAGCAAAGCGCTTGATTACCTCAAAATCCATTGCCTTAACGAAAGGATAATAAAAATTTCAGGTCAACCCGAAGCATTGCGAATATGGAATTATCCGTACGAAGCATTGGAGGAAGCAGTAGCAAATGCTATTTACCACCGCGACTACAGTGTACGCGAACCGGTCGAAATCAGGATTTATCCCGAATCGATTGTAATTATCAATTATGGTGGTCCCGACAGATCCATCAAAATGGATACATTCAAAAATGGAATTATCAAACCACGAAGGTATCGTAACCGCAGGCTTGGCGATTTCCTAAAGGAACTCCAACTTACCGAAGGCAAAGCAACAGGCATCCCTATTATCCGCAAAGCACTCAAAGACAATGGATCACCCGAAGCTGTGTTTACAACAGACGAATTCCGTTCATTTTTTGAAGTTGAGTTTTTTATTCATCCCTATTTTAAAACAAAATTTGGAGAAAAACCTAAACCGGTTTTAAGGTTGCCACAGTACTTGACTGAAATAAACACCGTTCAGGACATTAATCACCTCCTCGAGTATTTGATAGATAATGGTTTCGATGGCTATGATGGTGCCTATGATGATAAATCTGGTAATCAAGTTGGGGAAACAGATGGTGTAGAAGATGGTAATGAAGATGGTAATGAAGATGGTAATGAAGATGGAGACATAGCTGAGAACCAGACTAAGAAGCAAAATGGTGACACAGCTGGTGACATAGCTGGTGCCACAGCTGAGAATGAAGATGGTAACTATGATGGTAACTATGATGGTAACTATGATGGTAACTATGATAAACTCTCAAATATAATCTATGAAATATTTTCCCAACATGCATTACACATTCTTCAAATGTGTTTAAATGAAAAACATATAAATGAATTGTGGCAAAGTTTACGGATAACGAGGCAGAGTAAGAATTATAATACTCACATTGTACCATTGATTCACCATGGTTTTCTTTCATTAACCTTGCCCGATAAACCCAGGAGTAAAAACCAAAAATACCTCACAACCCCAAAAGGAAAATTACTTTTAAATTTGTTGGAAAAACGATAAGCCACACCTATTCAATTTATGCCGAAAAATTACCACATCGAAATCAACTGTCAACAAATCAATTGCGAAGGGGAGCGCATTTGCGGTGATGTTTTTCTGCATAAAAGGGTGAAGGAGGAAAACCGCATTGTGGCAGTGTTGTCCGACGGGATGGGGCATGGTGTGAAAGCCAATGTGCTGGCAACCCTCACCGCCACCATGGCCGCCAATTTTACCGCCGAACACCGCGATTTTGGCAAAATAGCCGAAATCATCATGAGTACCCTGCCGGTTTGCAGCGAGCGTGGAACAAGCTATTCCACCTTCACCATCGTTGACATCGAGGAAGTGGAAAAGGTAAGCGTCCTCGAGTACGACAACCCCGAGGCATTTATCATCCGCAACCAGAAATTGCTGGAACCGGGGTGGCAAAAAATTTCACTGAACTCGGATGAAAATGCCGGTAAAATTTTGAGAAACTGTTCATTCATTCCTGAAAAAGAAGACCGGATTGTGTTTTGCAGCGATGGCGTAACCCAGTCGGGGCTGGGGTCAAAGGAATTTTCACAGGGCTGGGGACGCAGTGAACTGGTTTCGTTTGTCCAGGCTGAAATCAGAAAAAACCCGTTTATCAGCGCTGAAGATCTGAGTGAAAGGGTCGTAAAAAAAGCTTTTCAAAACGACAACCTCACCCCAAAGGACGACATAAGCTGTGCGGTGATTTATTTCCGTGAACCCCGTAAAATGCTCATTTGTACCGGACCCCCTTACGACGAAAACAAGGACAGCGAATATGCCGAAAAAGCCAGGCAGTTTGAAGGTTTGAAAGTACTCTGCGGCGCCACCACCGGCGACATCGTTTCCCGTGAGTGGGGCACTCAGATTGTCGATTCCGCCGATTTCGTGGACAGCGATCTGCCACCGGTTTCACAAATGGAAGGCGTTGACCTGATCACCGAGGGAATTCTTACACTGACCAAAGTATCAAACATCCTGAAAGATTACGGCCCCCAAACCGTTCCAGGCAAAGGCCCCGCCGACCAGATTGTAAAAATGCTGCTTCAGAGCGACCAGATCGATTTTCTGGTGGGAACGCGCATCAACATCGCACACCAGGACCCAACCCTGCCTGTGGAACTCGAGATACGGCGCACCGTGGTGAAAAGAATTGCCGCCCTGCTGGAAGAAAAATTCCTGAAAGAGGTGAGGATCGAGTTTATATAAAAATCAACTGATCACCTTCCTGATCATTCCAGCTTTACAAACTTTTGCACCTCCATGTTTTTGCCAGCCAAAATGCTCAAAAAGTAGGTTCCAGGGCTGAGCGAATTTGTGTTCAGACTGATAATTTGGAAACCATTCATTGCAGGTACCTGCCTTTGAAGAATTGTAACAGATTTCAGGTCTTTAACTGTGAGGGTAATTATGGTGTTCATTTTTTCTGTGAAATTGATGGTCAGATAATCCCTGCAAGGATTTGGAAATATGCTGGAAAAGCTGTCAATGCACTGATTTTCAATTTCCGGAAATCCTACAAGCCCACCGGTTTCGGTTTTGGCTATCAGGCCGTTTTCGCCGAAAATCAGGCCGTTGTTTTCATCAAAAAAGTACATATCGGTCAACGTGCTGGTTGAAGGTTTTTCAGTGGGTTGCCAGGTTTGCCCTCCATCAGTGGTTTTGAAAAGATAACTCAGCCATTTCGACATCAGATATCCATTCATTTCGTCGGCAAACCAGACTTTATGAAAACCTCCGATAGAAGAATTGATGGGCAAAACTTCCCAGGTAAAACCTCCGTTATTTGTTTTAAAAAGCAGGTCGTCGAATCCTGAAATCCAGCCGGTGTTTTCATCAAGCATAAAAATGTCGAAAAGTGTGTAGGTGTTTCCTATATCCATGGCTTCCCAGGTGTTACCGGCGTCATTGGAAAGGTACAGGAATTTCCCCGCAGCCAAAACCTGATTTTCGTTGAGGTACTCGAAATCATAAATGTCGTAGTTGTTGTTGAAAACCATTTCCCACGAAATCCCTCCATCGGAAGTTTTGTAAATCTCACCATAATTTGCCGAAACAAGTCCCGCATTTTCATCATAAAACCGGAGGCAACGGATGTCGTCGATTTCATAAGGGAAAACTGAAGTAAATTCCCAAAATGTTCCCCCATCGGTGGTTTTATAAAATCGTGCCTCATAACCCTGACCAAGATAAAAACCGTTTAGGTCATCAGAAAAATCCAATCCCCCTCCGAAAGTAAAGTCAGGTGTTATGAATAATTTTGTCCAGGTTTCACCACCATCATCAGTCTTAAAAAGAAAATCCTGCAACGTTGCTTGCATGTCATTTACAAGTGCAAACCCTTTTGTCGGGCTAAGAAACTGAACATCATAAATATTTGTTACACCCAGCGAGGAATAACGTGTCTGCCATGACAGGCCATAATCGGAGGTATGATAAATTTTCCCGCGTAAACCAGCTATCATCGCCTGGTTTTGATTATAACATTTTACCGATCGTCCTCCATACAACGAATTGCCCGGCAGTTCAACACTCTGCCAGTTTTGGCCACCGTTTTCGGTAACAAGCACTTTTACCGCATAAGGCCAGGTATCGTAAGCCACAATGATGTGATTTTCATCAAAAAAGGAAATCTTTCCCGACCACATCGAACCATCCGAATAAACCTCTTCCCAGGTTTCGCCGGCATCAATGGTTTTAAAAATTTTCCCGTCAAGGTTGGACCCTGAATTTTCAAATCCCACAATAAACCCCGTGGTATCGTTCACAAATTCAATGTCTTCGGTGTAGGAATACTGCAATGTCAATGGAAAATCGACCAGATTCCAGGTTTGGCCGCCATCTTCGGTTTTCAAAATATAAGATCCAAAACTCCCGACAATAAAACCTGTTGAGTCGGAACAAAACGAAATATCACTTAAATCTACCGTTACTCCTGCATTAACCATTTGCCAGTTATCACCAGAATCGTCAGTTCTGAAAATATTACCGTTCGCTCCCAGGATAAACCCGTTTTCCGTATCTTTAAAATAAATGACTGATGCACTGTAAATCTGAAGTTGGTGAGTAACCTGCCAGCCATTCAAACCTGAAGTTGTTCTTAAAACCAGCCCGTTGTCACTGATCATAAAACCAGTGCTTTGGCTTGTAAAACAAACCGAAACCAGGTTCACATCATCGTTTATGCCACCGGGATTAAGGAAAATCTGCCAGGTGTCGCCATTATCCTGGGTAGATAAAAGGGTGGCATTATCGCCTGCAATAATAACGGAATTGGTTTGCGGGATCAGGCTAACACTGTGCAGATCATTTTCCACCGGCAAGGGATTGATGCGCCTCCATGGCTGCTGGCCAACCAGGTGATTAACGGGAATGAACATACTGATAGCTAATGCAATATAAAAGGTTGTAATCAGTTTCATGGCATTTTGTTTTTCGTTTTCTTTTGTTTTCGGCAAATGTACCCAAAAGAAACAAGAATGACGAACCAAATTCAGATCATTTTAGTGAATCCAAAATGAAAAAAAAGACGCCTTTTGAGCGTCTTCCTTCATTAAACCTCCAATTATAAAGTTTATTAATAGCGAATGGTTTGCCTAATGTTACCTTCATTTTACAACCATCAGCTTTGTGTTCAAAATTTCCATTCCTTCTTTCTGAATTTCAACAAAATAAATCCCGTTTTTAATTCCTTGGGGAAGAATGATCCTGGTGTCGTTCTCAATAACCTGCTCAAACACTTTTCTACCGGAAATATCTTTTACAGTGAGGTTGTACTTCACGTCATGATGCAATCCTTCGACATAAAAAAAGCCGGATGACGGATTTGGAAAAACGGCAATGGTTTCTACCTCCGCATTCTGCTCAATCCCAATGGTCTGGTAATTCAGGCTGAGTTCGTCCACCTTTAGTTTACTGCCCGGATGGTATGAATCGAGGGACGAAAACATGATAATGTACATGGTATCGGCCTCAACATCGGGGATGAAGTATTGGATGGGCGCTGTAAAAGCTGTGTAATTGCCGGTGGCGCCTGTTGAATAGAAAAATCCGCCTCCGATGGAGTCCAACTCATTTTGTTCTTCATTCCAGCGGAACATTCCAACCACAATGGCCATGGTGTCGCCACCGGCGGGCTCATATTTAAAATACCCGTCGAGCGAAGCTGGCCGTCCTTCCACAGGAACCCCCAGGTCAAATGTGTATTCGAAGGTGGTCGGATTAATACTGATGTCGCCGGTAAATCCAACACCGGGGATGGTCCCTACCAGTGTGTTGTTTATTGTTTCTATCTGCGCGGCATAATTTCCCGAAAAAGCATCGTCAGTGCGCTGAAATGTGTGAAAATTGATGAATCCGCCGTCATAATTCAGTCCATCCCAATATTGGATGTGATACTGATCGGTCCAGTTTTCAAAGTCACCGTTTGGAACGACAGTCTGCCCGCTTACCAGTCCAATCAGAGCAAAAGCAATAATTGTTGAAATAAAAGTTTTCATAAAAATCTGTTTTAAAAATTGAACATTAATAATCTTTATGCAGGTTAGTAGCTGGCATCGGGCAGAAGTAACCCGAAAAAATCTATTTTTGAAATCGGGTTACAAAATCAGGGAATATTCTACTAAACCATGACAATATTTTATTCGGACAAACGGATTACAGAGGTACTGAAAAGTGGTAAGGAAGAGGAGGTTAACAAGGTTTTCAGGTATTTGTACAAAACATATTTTCAAATGGGAGTACAATTCATGAAAAAAAATAGTGGCGATGAAAACGATGCTGAAGATGTTTTTCAGGAAGTAATGATCGGGTTGTATCAGAATGTGAGAAAAGACAGATACAGAGGCGATTCATCCATGAAAACCTATCTGTACGCAATGATAAGGAACCAGTGGCTCATCCGGTTGAAAGATAAAAAAAGAAGTATAACCATGGACATTCAGGAAAATGTGATGAAAATGCAGCCATCCAATCCGGTTGAAAATGCTGCCGAAGAGCTCAACAGCAAAGTGAAAGTCTTGTTGGAGAATCTCAGCCAAAGATGCCGGGAAATTTTATCGTTGTACTATTTTGACAATTTTTCGATGAATGAGATAGCAAACCTGGCAGGTTACGACAACGAAAATTCTGTTAAAACCCAAAAATACAAATGCATGCAGCGACTGATTGCGATGATTGAGGAAAATCCAAATCTGAAAGCAACTTTGAGTGAATTGCTGGTTGACAGTTCAATTCTGTAAATTTTTTGTAACCCTTAAGAAGTAATAATAATATGAAAGACGAAACATCATTGGAACTGATCGAAAAATATTTTGATAAAAGCCTTGCGCCCTCCGAAATGGAGGATTTTAACAATAAACTGGCTACCGACAGGGAATTTGCCCTTTTGTTCTCCAATTACCAGCTGGCCATGAAAAGCGCCGAACATTATGGCAAAATCAAAATGAAGGAGCGGATAAAAAAGATAATGGATGAAGAAAAGAATACAAGACCCGCCTGGTACCCTAACAACTGGCTAAAAATTGCCGCTGTGCTGATTGTGCTCTTAACCGTAAGTTCACCATTTATTTACAACTATTATGGCGGAAGGCAAGATTATCAGGAATTGTTCAACGAAAATTTTAATCTTTATCCCAACGTTTTGAACCAGCGTGGCAATGATTTACAAAACAACCTCATGCTTTCGGAAGCGATGAGTTACTATTCAAACAAGGATTTTGTGAATGCTGTCGCGCTTATGGAGGAGTTGATCAAAAACCATGACAGCCTTGCCGGAACAATTGATTTTTACAGAGGAATTTGCCTGCTTGGCGCCGGAAAGGATGATGATGCCGCCGACGTTTTCAGCAACATTTTGGCAAAGCCGGACGAATCTTTTAAAAACCAGGCCAAATGGTACCTTGCTCTCACTTATCTAAAATCAGGCAAACGGGAGGAGGCAGAAGAGTTGTTAAAGGAAATTTCGGTCGAAAAAGCATACAATTATCTTAAAGCTGAAAAGGTGCTGGAAGAACTGGAGTAATATGGTGTAATAACAAATTGATATTAAGGTCTTTTGGAAATATTAAACTATATTTCATTAACCGACCCCACTACAAAATCCAGCTCCTATTTCTCTTCAACCTTATTAAAATCAGGCATTTCAGGTCACTCTTTTATTCATCATTAAGCATTTTAAGCATTGTTCGTTAACAAAAAATTAACTTGCTTTTTGCTCCCCGCCAACCTATCTTTGGCAAAAAAATAAAATTGCATGATTTATAAATTTACAAACTCCTTTTCTACTTGAAAAATCCCTGCTTCCATATTGTCCTTCTACTACTGCCTGTGTACAGCCTGCCTTTTCGCCTGCCCGCACTCTTTTTGCCGGTGGGTAAGGGAGTAGAGAGAAGAGAAGAGAAGAGAAGAGAAGAGAAGAGATCAGACCTGGTTGCCTGCCGGAAAAACTGAAACAGGGAGAAGCCCGTCTGAAAAAGACATGGTTACATAAAATATCATTTAGCAAATGTTCTAATAATTAATTTATTATCTAATAATTATGAAAAAGAAACTAACAATATCAGGATTATTTTTATTAATGAGTTTCATGGGGTTTAATCAGTGTTTTCTTTCAAATGAGAAACAATGGAATGTAAGACTCCAAAGTTTCGGTACTTATACTGAAGTATTTAAAATTGAAGGCGATACAATAATAAACTCAGTACCTTATCAAAAAATGTGGGTCTCTTATGATTCCTTAATGTCATGGATTTTTATGGGATCATTACGGGAAGAGGAAAACATTGTCTATTATCTTCATCCCGAATATTCAGAGGGCGTATTGTACGACTTTGCTTTGGAGGCCGGCGATACAGCCTATGTAAGGAATTACTTTTGCGAAGAGGATGTACCGGTTTATGTAATTGATGTTGATACTGTTGAATACTTTGGCGTATCAAGGAAAAGGTGGCATTTAGGCGAGAATGGTTATACCGGCGAATACTGGGTTGAAGGTATTGGAAGCCTTTGGGGGCCGCTTTACACCCAATACTATTATTGTATTATTTGTCCTGTGTGGGAGCTGCTCTGCTACCACGAAAGCGATACATTGCTTTACATTTTGCCCGGTGAAAACGAATGTTATCAACAAACAGTTGGAATTGACGAAAATCCTGTCCAAAATGAAATAGCATTGAGCCCGAATCCTGTGCTTACCGGTAACCCGGTAAGAATTTCACGAATTCCTATTACCAATGATGCACCCGCTACCATTGAGGTTTTCGACCTTACAGGCCGCCGGCTAATATCAGTAGCTACAAAGCAAACCGATTTTATTTTTTATGTCCCTGAAAAACAAGGTGTTTATTTTGTAATTGTGAGTAATTCGATGTTTAAAAAAACTTTAAAAATGGTGGTGAGATGAAACAAATTATAATTTCTTTTTTGGTAATGTTGGTATTTTCTTCTGTTTATGCACAAAATTCCGGTTCAGAGCGAAAAAGGATTGACAGGGAAACAAAAAGATCTCTAACCCTGATTGATAGCTTGACAAAACTTGACGACCTGAACAACCAATAAAACCACTTTTATTATTACTATTACAATAATGCGGGATGCTATAATGTCGTGCCGCTGGATTACAAATCAAGTACAGTTACACTTTTAGCAAAAGCCACTCCTCCGCAGTATTTTGAAAATACATGCCCTTACAACCTTACAAGCGTAGGACTAACCACCGATTCACTTCACTCCCAGAAATGGGAAAACCTGATTGGTTTACCCTGGAGGAATGATATGCAGGGAGAAATATTGGAACACTACGACCGTGGTTATCTTATTGCCGGAAATACGGGTTCTGGTAACGGAGATTTCCAGGGATGGCTCATAAAAACAGATATCAACGGACAACTTTTATGGGATAAACAAATCATCAGCTATTCTCCGGATCAGTTAGGGCTTTCCAAGTCTCTTATTGACAATCAAGGCAATATTTACGTATTCGGATTTCTACTTCAGGATCAACCCCACGAATTTCCTTTCGTTGTCAAGCTCGATGCCTGCGGTGAATTGCTATGGTGCAGGCTGTTGGCAATAGAGGGATATGAATCTGGTTTCACCACCGATGCAATATTCCTTGATGATGGAGACTTATTAAGTCTTGTTTTTATGACGGATCCGGATTTTACGGAGATGGTCTTTTTGTTAAGAATATCTCCCGACGGAGAGTTAATCTGGAAAAAAGAATATGCTTCTCTGGATAATCACCCGTATTATGACACCAGGATTGGGCAAGATATCAAAAAGTTTGGTGATTTGATTGTAGTTACTGGTTATGTTTATTCCCCTTATCCCAATGGCAATCCCTATCACGTGTATTTACGCCCAATGTTTATTGGCATTGATGAGAAGTTTGAGGAGAGGTGGATAGTCGAATTTGGAATACAGGATTCGTTATTGGGCAAAGCAGAATCCTGTATTGCAATCAACGACACCCTTTTTATGGGAGTGGGCAGATACAGGTTTGTTGAAAATGGAATTGAAGATATGAAATCATGGATGATGTATTTTAACAGCAACGGCGAAGAGGTTGGATATAAAATTCTGGATGATGAACAATTCGGCCCGGAAGTTTTAGAAACGTGTCTCTACAAGGTAGAGCAAATTGAAGATGACAAATACTTGTTAACAGCAGGATTTGTAAATAGTGAGATTTCTGCAAAAGGTGATTTGGTTGCAGATACTGCCGGCAATGTTTACAATTATACAATACGGGCTCATACACGAAGTACCGACGGAATTGACATGGATAAAACCTTTGATAAAAAGTATGTACTCAATGCAGACTACCGGTTGCCCAGCCAAACCACCTCCGATATTTATCTTTACAAAATCAACGAAAACCTGGAGCAGGACACCATTTACCCGGGCATTTACACTTATGACAGTTTGTGTAAAAATCTACCCATCCAATCTGGTGTCATTGATCTGGCCGGGTGCGATGTGATCACCGCCATCGGCGAAATTCCCACCCTGGAGGAATACAACCAGAAGCTGCAAACCATCCCGCTCACGCCCAGTCCCAACCCCACCAACACCGGTGAGGTACTTCTGGAAATGGAAAACACCGGCTTGTTTGCCAGCCTGGAGCTAAAGGTTTTTGATGTGTTTGGCAACGAGGTGCACACCCAAAAAGTCTGGCCTCACCAGAAAGCCGCGCTGCTGGATGTGAGCGCCTATGCCAGAGGCATCTATGTAGCCGCCATTTTCAGCCACAACGAGATGAAAGGAAAATGCAAGATTGTGGTGGATTGAATATCGAACCGCTGAATAATGAATTTTGAATGAATAAAAAAATAGAAATTTAATAATGAATTTCCGGTTCAGGCCTTAAATACGAAAGTCAAATCTATAAAAAATTATGTAAAAACCAAATTAGTAATGTATGTTATGCTTTTAAAACTATTCGAAAAAAAATTAAATTATGAGAAAGTATAAATTAATTGTACTGTTGACGCTTTTTACAGGATTTGTATCCGGACAAAACATGCTTGAAAATAACAAAACCTGGAGTGTGGTAGAATGTTGCGGAGGCTGTTGGACGACCCTTTACAAAATAGATGGCGATACGCTTATCGGAGGAAATACCTACAAACAACTCTGGATATCATTGGATTCAACATTTACCTATGGCAGTTATTACAAAGCCCTGCGCCAAGATACCGATGGTAAAGTCTATCAGTTGGGAGAGTCAGGCGAAGAGCTTCTTTACGATTTTGACCTTGAAGTGAACGAGATTTTTGCTACATCGTTAAATGGATGCAATATTGAATTACAAGTCGTTTCGATTGACTCAGTCACCCTTTTGAATGGTGAGAAAAGAAAACGACTAAATTTAAATTGGGACGAATCGTGGATTGAGGGTATCGGAAGCACCCTGGGCCTAACCAATGTAGGTGCTTACCAGTATTACTTCGATATCTATTTTTACCTTAACTGTGTAACAGAAAACGACATGTTGATCTATAAAAATCCTGATTTCGACGGATGCTATATAGTTGCTGTAGGATTTCCTGAAATTGAATCAGAAACTCTTTCGTGGCATCCTGCACCTAACCCTTTTACAGATTTTACCAAATTCGTTTTCCCTTACAGCCCCGTCAAATCGTACTCGTTACAAGTTGTAGATATTGCCGGAAGAGAAGTCTTTTCACTCCCCGAAATCCACTCTGCAGAAGTAATTATTCCGGGTAAGGCCATGAAATCAGGTATCTGTTTCATACGATTTTCCGAAAATGGAAAATTAACTCAGACCCGAAAAATCATGAAGTATTAGAAAGATTCAGTCGTTCAGACTCGTGGGAACCTGGAAAAAACCAGGGTACGTATTAGTTTTGAATACCTGCCCGACTGTGCCTACGGTCAGGTAGGTATTGAATATCGAAAGTTGAATTGCGGAATTATCTAATCATCGAAAGGAACCATTACCGTTAGGGTGCAACCCTTGTTTTGATAATCACCGGTTGACTTCGAGTCACCCGGTGATTTGAAATAGTTACATTGCAATCTTAACCTTATTTTCAAAAAATACTTAGTAAAGATTATCCCTCTGATCTTCAACCTTATTAAAATCAAGCAACGTCTTTTCTTTCAGAACCTTTGCCTGTTGATCTGATTTTCCGAAACATTTTGAAACAAAAGTACGCGACCATCAATCCCGCTAAAATAAAACCCGCAATCGTCAACCTTTTTTTCACCGGGTTTTCAAAACTCACGGCATTTGTATTTCCCAGATGCACAAATCCTCCCCAAAAATAGGGATTGGATAAAATGTCGTCGCCTGAAGCCAGGTAATCAATTTTCGCTTTTTGAAGGGCAACGTGCTTGCTATCACCCTCTTTCAGGTAAAAATAATATTTGGCCGTGATAGCTGCTGTTGATTCATCATTTACATCCCAAAGGCTGATGAGCAGCGAAGGCACGCCGGCAAACATGAATCCACGTGCCAGGGTCATCACGCCTTCGCCGGTATGCAGTTTCCCAAAACCAGTGTTGCAGGCGCTCAACACCGCCATTTCAGCGCTCATTTCCATATTGAAAAGTTCCCAGACATATAGATCACCATCTTCGTTGTGCAGCGAATCGGCAGCAAATAACAGCTTCGAATACATTGGATGCTCGTTGTCGATAATGCCATGGGTGGCAATATGCAGGCCCAGGTATTTACCGGCAAGATTTTTAAACATAAATTCCGTAGCCAGAGAATCGATAAATGCATCACCGGGAACAATTTTCAGAATTTGGTTTACCTCATCCGTCACTCCGGGCAGTTCCGACAACCGGTCATTCCGTGTTGCCGCTTTTGTAAAATGCTGTGCACTGTAAGTATATGATTGCCTTTTAAATGACCTGGCGAAAACAGCAACCTTATGTTCGACAGGATTATGACCGGTTTCAAAAGATTTCAGAAACATAGAGGCCGAATAACTGTAGGTAACCGGGTATTCCCTCACCAGGTACGGGAGCTGCGAATACCCTTTTGCCAGGCTGTCGGGCGGAGTTGTAAGCAACACCTCAAAAGGAATGTAAAAAAGTTGTCCGTCGGGAATAATGATCAGTTCCTTTTTCCTAAAATAGGTAACCACGGGCTTTACCAGATAATCATAAAGCCGGAAAGATGCATAACAAAAATCAGGATTCACAGTGCCGGGGCCGGCATTAAGACCATTGGTAAAAAAAGTTCTGAATTTTTCGATGCTTTCGTTGAAATCAGGTTTTAACTCAACGGTAATAATGTTGTTGCTGCTGGTAGTCAGAATGAAAATCTGAAGAATGGTGTCGGCGACATGATACTGAATATAAAGCTGCTCGCTGGTAAGCTTATTCTGTACTTCGGCAATGGTGGGTTTTACTGGTTTGTATTTCAGATTAACATATTCTGGATAATTTTCTTCGGTGAAATCTTCAAAGTTTCTGAGCTGTCTTTTTTTGTCGAAGATCAGTTTCTGAACAGAATCTGCGATCATGGGATTTTCTTTCTCATCGTATCCGTATTTTTGCAGCAGGGCGATATCTTTTTTAAGGCTGGATTCTTTGACAATCAGCGAATCCGGAATTTTCAGACTGATTTTGGCATCATTTTCTGTAATCAGGTCGAGCAAAACCCTTGCCTTTCCAAGTTCGGCAAACTCAAATGCACGGGCTTTATAAATATCCTGAAATGTTACGGTGAACATTTCAACAGCGAGCGTAATTGCATCAGAATACATCGATCGGTAATTGCTGGCCAGGTACAATTTGCTTTTTTCGTCTTCGTAGCCCTTCCGGATCTGTTCAATAAAATCAATAATAATGGCATGGGTATCAAAACACCTTCTCAGCATGGCGGTATCACTGTTGTTTTTTTTATACAAAGTTCTGAGTATGTCAGCCTTTTTTTGAAGCAGAGTAATGACATTGTGATCAATTTCCCAGGAAAAATAGCGGGGATTTGCATAAAGGCTGGTATCGGCAAACGAAGGAATCAAAATAGTAAGCGCTGTTTGCAAATACCTCAATGCCCGGGAATGGTTATCGATGTCAGCCATAAATTCGCTCATACTCGAATAGGTTTTTGCCAGGCCATAACGGTCATTTATTTCACGGCGGAATGACAGCGATTCTTCAAAATACTGCAATGCCTTTTCATTATTTCCGCGCGAGGCCTCAATCTCGCCCATATTGTTGAGCGAACTGGCAATCAATTCCTTATCGTTCAACCTGCGCTTGATCGCCAGCGATTTTTCAAAATAGTACATCGCAGTATCATAATTTCCCTGCATTTTGCCGGCAACGCCAAGATTGTTGAGCGACTGAGCAATTCCGGACGAATCATGGTAACTCATTCTGATATGAAGCGCCTGCCGGTACGAATGAAAGCCTTTTTCGTAATTGCCAAGCTTTACGTTCATGTTTCCGATGTTGTTGAGGGTGTTTGCAATCATGATTGAATCACCCAACTGCCTGCGCACCGACAATGACCGCTGGTAATAGTCGAGCGCCTTTTCGATGTTTCCCGCCTGGGCATTACACACGCCAATCAGATTCAGCGCAATGGCCTGCTCTTTCCGGTAGTCCGATCGCAGGGCAATCTGGTACAGTTCTTCAGCGTAGGCCTGGGCTTTCTGGTTTGAAATTCTCACATTTTCGATGGCCAATCGGCGGCAGGCATCGGCTTTGAGCGAATCGCTCAATTTGAGAAATGCCTCGCTGTTGTGCAACCTGGCAATGCTGTCGATATCAACCTGCTGGCCGGATAATGGAAAAACCTTCAAAACTACGTGAAGGATGATCAGAAAAAATATTCCCGCAAGTTTGTTCATTCTCTTTACCAAGGGTTTTATCAAAAATGATTGAAAAACCAAAAGGCAAATATACTCCGGGATCAGATAAACTGGTGGATTTTTGATAGGAAATCGTGGATAATATTTTGTTCCTCAACCAGGCAATGTTGGGAATAGAAAACCCTGATGCCGAAGGCAAAACCCTGATGTAAAAACAGATTGGGTGTTAAAAATATCAAACCAGCTTGCCTGCGCATACCGCCTGTGTGAATTTCTCAGGCAGGTATTGAATATCGAATTTTGAATGTCCAATTTTAAATGTAGAAATGTCCAATGTCCAATGAAAGGAATCTGAAAATTGATCACCTGCCTGTCAAGGTCACGCAGACAGGTTGGCCAATAAAGTTAGTTATTCTGTTACAGCCTTTTTAAAATCTGGCATTTCGGGTCAGGCTATCATTCATGATTTACGATTTAAAGCAGTTTTCGTTAACAAAAAAACCTTGCTTTTTCCTCCCCTCCTCCCTATCTTTGGCAAAAAATTAAAATTGCGTGAAATAAAAATTTACAAACTCCTTTTCTACTTGAAAAATCCCTTCCACCAAATTGTCCCTTTGCTTTTTACAGATTTCAGCCTGCCTTTTGGCCTGCCTTCAGGTTTACCTTTTGGCCTGCCCATGCTTTTGCCTGTGCTCTTTTTACCGGTGGGTGACGAAGTAGAGAGAAGAGAACAGACCTGGTTGCCGGACAAAAAACTGAAACGTGGAGAAGCCCGCCGTGATACCATTTATTATTACTGTTCCATTACGCAAAGCGATTTTACAAACAGTTTCTTTTTATGATTATGAAATTCAACAAATTATAAATTAATACTTTAAGTTATGACAACATTAAAAACAATGTTACTTTTTACCGGCCTTATGATGTTGGGGCTGGTAGCAAATGGGCAAGACAAGCAATACATCCCGTTGATTAATCCCAATAATACCTGGAGCATCGTTGCAGATGGCTCGGCAGGTGGATTGCAGGTGTATTCTTATTACCTGAAAACCGACACCACAATTGTTG
>CALFEP010000187.1 GCA_937950125.1 uncultured Bacteroidota bacterium | reverse complement strand
TATCCAATAGGCTGCGCTGCCGTCCATATCTGCCAGAGCAACAATAGGCTTCGATTTTCCGGCAATAACCTGCATCAATGGGCTGATGCTGTTCACAGCCCCACCACCTGAATCAATATCCAGCACAATTGCTGAAATTTTTTTGGATAACATGGCATCCTGCATTTTCGATGCAATTTCGGTAGTGCCGTAGCTGCACAGTGTCCCATATTTTAGCATGGTACCTTTTACAGGGATGATGGCTACCGATCCGGCTGGGGCATCGTTATAATTGCTGCCGCTGGTCCACGCCCCACCACCAAATTGGAAAGACCATGGTTTGCGTTCTTCAAAATATTCGTCGGCACCCAAAAGCAAATTGGCCACAAGCTGGCCATGAGCCAGTGCGGTTTGCGGTTCAATTGCCCAGGAACCTCTGAGAATTTCCGAAAGCAGATATGAAAATTTCATTATGTCGCAGTTTTTTGCGACACAATAATAAAAGGTGTGATATTGCTGAAAAAGGACTTGAAAAACTCAGGTTAAATGAAAAACCCTGATGAAAAGCCATCCGAAAACCCACCACCAGAAACGCCCGGAAGCTCTTTTACAAAATACGGCTCATTGTCGGCCACGCAATCGATTTCGATCAACCGGTGGTTGCGCCCGCCACCTATCGAATTTTTGAAACTTACCCGGGCTGGCTTGTCGGGTGTGCCAATCAGGATCGCCTGGTCGTTGTTATCTACGGCCACAAAAATCATATCCTGCCTGGTGAAGGCGCTGAATTTGGCAGCTGCTTCGGCTGTTAGTTTCGGGCTAACCAGCGCCATCGCAATTTTAAACCAGGTTCCGCTGTCATCATCCACCTGGTCGATGGTAAGCTTTTCGGTTATTTTGGTAAAGTATAAACAGAAAAACTGGTTGGCGCCATTCATTGTAATGGTCACCTCGTTATTTGAATCAGGAAATCCAATTTCTTTTACCGATGATTTTGGAGCGTAATACATTTCGCAAATTCCATCGATGTTAAATCCACTGTGTTTTAAAATATCCATGTTTTTTATTTTTTAGTGTCCGAAAATGAACGGACAAAAATCACGATTAACTGAGGAGAATTCATTTGTTTTTTATCAAAGCATAGGTTCAAGAATCCTGCTCGTTTGTCGGTAAATTGTTTCTAATTGAACATCATCTTCCGTTATGTTGTATTGCTGCAAAAATTTATGTATTGCTACTTTCCGTTCCGTTCGTTTGCGCATTTCCCTTATCAGGAACCTGCTTATTTCAAAATAGAAATCCTCTTTTACCTCTTTAACAAATGCATATTTATTATTTACCGATAAATAGTTAAAATAACGAACATCTTTGCGCTCATTAAAGGGCAATTGAATCTGGATGGCTTCAAAGGTTTTCCAGCGGTTGTAGAAGTAATCCATCACGTTGTCTCGTTCGTCAACAGGCAAGCTGGTCAACCGGTTATAATTTGTAACCTTATGAATGAGGCTGATGTTGTAGATGTGTTTTCGCTCGAAAATGGCCGGCTCCTGTTTATTGACACTCTGAGCCAGGATGTACTTTTTGAGGTAAGGCGGAACCTTAACTTTAACGGTTACTTCAGACGGCATTCATCGTTCACATGAAGTGTGTCCGGCGCGGCACTACAAAAATAAACCATTTCGTTTATGCCAATGATATGGTACGATCATTTTCCTGATGTCGGGAAAACGATCTGAATCTGAAATCTGACTTACCAGACTTGGGAATAAATCAGAAAATTTTCGTGCATTCGTGCAATTCGTGCGCAAAAAATCATAAACAATTGAATAATAACATAATAACGTATTTTTTAGCGCACAAAAACAACGATTAGTACATTTAGTGCGGATTCGTGCAAATTCGTGCAAAAAAACACCCTCTGAAATGCCCGCCAATTCAATCGTATGCAGTTAAAAAATATTCGTGCGCACAATTGCACGAATTTTTTCAGGAAATTTGATAAGTCTTTTTTCAAATAAAAAGGTAATAAAAAATAATAATATACTATATGTGAGCCAGTTAACTGTTTTACCAAAATTCAGTGCAAAAAAAAAGGCCACGCCGTTGGCGTGGCCGAGCCTTTATCAAACAAAATGATGACCGTTAGGTCCAATCATTTCTCTCGTTGCCGGTTGAAACATTGATGTTTTCATCCGGTTCTGCCCTGAAAAGCTCCTGATCGAAGTCAGCAAACACGTACTGATCTTCGTCAACCAGTGTAAGCCTGTCGCCCTGGCGAAGCCAAAGCGCACCAGGATCGATGTTGTTTACTGGTTTTGTGTTTCTGAAAAAATCTGGCATTTTAATTTCCTCCAACGGAAGAAGCCCGTGAAGGTTTGTCGCAGTTAATAAAAAACTGCCGGTGTCTCACGATCACCGGAACCATCCACGGGCTTCCCCCTATTTGGATTTAAAAAGAGTAGCATTGTTTTATTATTTCGACGGGGTCAAAATTAAATCCAAACACGCATGGAATCAAACTAAATTACTCAAGAAGCTTCTTTTTTTTGGTTTCAAATTCTTCCTGTGTAAGGATTCCTTCATCAACCAGTTTTTTTAGCTTAGTAATTTCATCAGCCACACTTGGTACTGAATTACGCAAAACCTCAGTTTCTGTCATTAATTTTTCTGTTTCTAATTTGCTTTTTTTGCCTGAACGACTGATGGCAACAATGGCCACAATCAACAAAATAACGAGTAACAACCAAATCATAACTTTAATATTTAGTGAAACAATACAGCAAAATTCAATCAAAACACATTAAGAATCAATACAAATAGAATTGTTAAACATAATTTCAGATAAATTCTATACCCCAAATTATGCCATTTTTTCAATTTCCCCATTTACCTTCAATTTTATCACTTCAATATTATCCAACCCATCATTATCAACCACTTTAACAGCAATATTGTGGATTCCGGGGGCAAATTTATGTTGAAATTTGCCTGTTTTATCAATAATAACATCCGCCTTGAAGCCCAATTGTTCGTCATAATTTGCGTCCCATGAATAAAACTCAATACCAGAATCGCTTACAGCATGAGCCACGAATTCAATTTCACGAACTCCCTTTTTATCACGACCAAGCTCATTTACATCCAAAGTAATAGATGGCTTTTTTGAAATTGGAATAATGCTATCAACCCGCACAAGTTCAATGATGATGTTTTCCTGATTTTTTAGCCTGGCCACTTCCTGTATGGCTCCTTTGCTAAAGGTAAAAGCAATTATAAAGCCAACTTGTTTGCCTTCATCATGATTTTTTTCAAAAAGTCGTTTATCAAAGCGCTGAACTGCCGAAAGGAAATTATCAATCACATTCCTGCCAACATTATCGCTTCTTTTTACCTGAATTGGAATATTATCAACAGTTTTTCCATCAAGACCAAAATCATTGCGTTGCTTTGTGTTTGGTGTTCCACCAAATTGTTCAATAATCCAGCTTTCGAAATCAAAAGCAGGTTTGTTGCGAAGTGTATCGTAATCGTATTTGTGAAGCTCTACAACAAAAGGTTTGGCAAACAAGTCATTCTGTTTATTCAACCTGAACTCAGTAACCTTAACTGCCTGTACTGATTGATCAATGCCTATCCAGTTACGGTTAAGCTTTTCAGCTACAGCAATTGTAGTACCACCACCAACAAAGGGATCAAGTATGGTTTCACCTTCATTGGATGCCATTCTGATAATCCTTTCCATTAATGCTTCTGGTTTTTGAGTAGGATATCCAATACGTTCATTTGTTTGTGATTGAATATTATTAATGTCAGTCCAAATATTACCTAAAAGATTACCCCTCTGCTCATTTAAATAACGCTTTAATCTTAACCTTTTTGAATAATCATAATCTCCATTTGATAAAATAGGATAAAAAATTCTATTTTCATTGTCCAATTTATACATAGTATCTATAGAATACCTCCATCCTCTTGGAGGTGGTTTAAAACCTTTGAATTCATACCATCCATTTGGTTTACCAGTATTTTTATTTATTGCAGCCATTCCACCACCTTCCGGTGCAGACATATCAGCCAATTGATATTGACCTTTACCATCATTGTCGTTATATTTATAAAAGTCATCTAAATATTTTTCAGAATGAACACCATAAATTGGATGATAAGAAAAAATATTTGTTTTTGAATAGTAAAAAATAGAATCACTTAGTACTGCAATTTTATTCTTTGCATCATTATGTGCATTGTGACGTTGCCAAATAATCTCAGCTTTGAAATTATTTGGGTTAAATAGTCTATCAAGTATCTCGACCTTAATGTAATGAGAAGCATGCCAGTCGCAATGCAGAAAAATACTACCTGTCGGTTTTAATACCCGGTGCATCTCAATAACCCGTTCTTTTAGCCATCCGATGTAATGATCGATGCCACCGCTCCAACGGTCCTGAAAGCTTCTTACTTCACCTTCGTCACCCCAGATAACTTCATAATTGCGGTTGCTGAAAAATGGCGGATCCAGGTAAATTAAATCCACCAGGTTGCTATCCATTTTTTTCAATATCTCAAGGTTGTCACCGAGTATTAGTTTGTTTACTGTTTGCATTATTAATGATAATCAAAAATGATTAGCAAGAATAAACAATTTTTATTTACGCAAATAAAAAAACCGCAAGACGTGTCTCAGTACTTCACTACTAACCCGGCCTCACGGCTTGCGGGAGTCTTGCGGTTTTATTAAATATGATGTTTAAGAACTAATACGTTTCCCAGTGTTCTGAATTGTTTTTTCTAATTTCAATAATGCCAGAGTTATTTTGTCTGATAGCACAAATTCTGCAACCTTCGCACGGAGCAAACTCAATGGTTTTTCCTTTTTTTAATCGCAATGCAATTATGGGAAGGTTAATGTCGGCCTTCATCCCATATTTTTCAGCGCATCTGTTGCAAAATTCTGCCATGGTGTAAAGTTAATACATTAAAAATCAAAAGTCAATACCTACTTCCACTTACCATTTATGTAATAATGATCTCTGCCAGATCCGGGGGCAAACAGTTCAAAAATCCGGTCTTCCTGAATTTTAAAAACACACTGGAAATAATATTTCTTTTCAAAAAGATCATCTGTTGCGCCTATGAAAAAAATCATTTCATTTTCGTTCATCATTCCAGCATACCTCAATTCACGACAAAAATATCCACGCAGGGTTGTCAGTTGTCCGGGATGCAATATCTCACCAGCAATACTTACGGGTATCTTTACCATGTGCCTGTCGATATGCCAATATTCATTCACAATGTACCCGCACCCCTGTTTACGGCTGAAGATTGTAAATTCTGGGAGTGTCATTTCAAATAAAATTTACTATCACCATTATGAAACTCGCTGATCAACATTAACCAGGCTTCATAGCGGTCGGCATTATCTTCATGATTTTCCTTTAATGCACATACCTGATGGCTGTTGCATGGGTTTTTGCATGCACTGCAACAATCCTTACATTCGCTGCTCCAATGGCACATTTCGCAAATCTGGACGCGTGTTGGAACTATAAGTAAATCGAGTGAGTATTGCATGATTGTTTACTGTTCGTCTATAATCACTCCGATAGTCGGTCTTTCTATACCCAAAGTATCATCCCATTCATACACATCTCTCAGATAAACTGAATTAACGATTCCATACACGTAGTCCCCATTGGCAGATGGAATGAAAACTTCAGTTTCGCCAGGAAACTTTGAAAGCTCAATTTTTAATTCTTTTACTGTCATAAAATTAACTTTTAAGTGAAAAAAAGGCAGGAAGCGGTGGCCTGCCTTTTACTTTTTGGCTAAAATCAACTACAAAGAACGAATAACATCATAATGTGTTTATAAATGTTGTTTAAACCGCCTTGTGGCCAGGGCAGGAGTCGAACCTGCCTATTCCAACCATTTCTGGATTCGCGCCCACTGCTCATTACGGTCACCTGGCCAACTTTAACATAGTGTAAACCACATTAAAACGTGGCTTACACGGACGTTAAAAAGGCAGATCAGGATATGGCCGGCAGTCGGTTTCTTCAAATTCAACTATTTTGAATGATTTTAATGTGCAGAGTACCCAGGCTTTTTTGCCGAAAAGTTTTGAAAGCCTTTTTGCTTCTTGTTCTGCCGATTCCATTGTTTCGTGCCTCATTTTTGGCGACTCTCCGTTTTCGAGGTACACCATGAAAAATATTTGATTTGTCATGTTATTTTACTTTTTAATTAATTACTAAACTCCTCAATAATTTCATCAAATGATCTTACTTCAGCTTCCAGTATTTCAATCTGCACCTGGTATTTTACCTGTCCCTCGTTTTTGGGATGGTTGCGTATTGTTTCAATTTTCATCAGGCGCTTGTGGCGCTCGCGTTCAAGCCCTTTGGCTATGGCTGCCTTTTCAAAAGGGTAAAAGGCATACTGGTAATGGCCATACCTTTTGTCGGTTCCACGGTCAATTTTAAAAAGTTCCATTGTTAATCCTTTTTTTTTATAAAAAAATTTGTTTAGATTCTGTCACCGCAAATTGCACAATAAATTGGCTTGTCTTTATCCCAGCCATTGTCATAACAAAATGTACAAGTCGATTTACTAAGCTCATCACTTGTTATAATACTGTTAGCTTGCTTTAGTTTTTTGTTTTCAGCTTTGAGTTTTTAAATTTCATTTTCCATTTTTTCCCAGTCATCAGTAGTACTAAACAATGGTAAATACATATTACCAATTTTACCGTATAATGCTCCTTTGTATTCCATCGTTACTCCTCTCTTTTAAATTATTTGTAAAGCAATGGCGACCATAATTTTAATGGGATTTTTTTCATCAATGCTTTATTCATTTTTTCTTTGTCTGTAACTGACATCATACGCTGTTCTAATACTTGCTCTGTTTGAACATCAATTAAAGCATGATTAATTTTCACATTTTCTGAAGCAGAAAGATAATCTGATTCTTTTGTGTACTGAATTCCATTTTCAATTTTTACTCTCATAATTTACTCCTCTCTTTCGTATTGTTTTGGAAAATATTCAACATGATAATTTACAACATCTTCGGCCATGTTCTGGCTTTGGTACGTGTTGTTGTTGAACAGCCCCCAGCCTGGGAAGCCGTCAACGCCTTTGTTCAATTCCTGAATAAACCAGGTGTTGTTGCTGGCATTGTGCCGCACCCTAAGCACCTTTTTGCTTTGTTTGCTCATAGTCTTTTTGTAATTGATTTTTCAATTCAGTTGCTTGCATTATCATCCACTTTGCCCGGCCTTCAATAATAAATTGAAGGTAGTCGGGGCTTTCGGTATCGATGTACGAATCCTTTACCCCATAATTGGCCAACTGTTTCGGGATTGCCCGGCCAACGATCCGCTCCTGCTGCACGGGTGGCAGCTTGTCGAAATCGTTTTTTGCTAAATCTAAAAGTGAGTTCATAGTTAATCCTTTCTTATAAAAATTTTTAAAACCTGTTATTTCCAATCATAAAATTTTCGACTCCTCCCGACTTGTCGTCAGCACCAGGGCGGCCAAATTCGTCGTAACGGTGTGGGTTGAAAACCAATCCACGGAACTGGCACCAGGTGATTATCTTTTTCTTGAACCTGTAAGCCGTGGTGTGCTTGCGGTGGAATGGATTCTTGTCCAGAAAATCCTTGTAAAGCTCCTGGCGCGGGATGGCAATATTCAGATTTGGGCTTACAAGGTTTTTTATCTCGTCAGGTGTTCCGCTGTCGGGGACTCCAAAATACTCGTTTGCCCAGGTTAGGAAGTCTTCACCAATAAACTGCCGCATCCGGCGCATCTCGATGCGCTCGATGGGTGGCAGCACAAGCCCCGATCCCGACTGTCCCCAACCTTTGTCGCGTGCCATAAAATACACCTGCAGGCAGTCGCTCATGAAGTTGTAAAACAGGTTCCACTGTTCCTGTCCCCATTCAACAAAGAAGTTAAGGCCAAAATCGTCAACCGGTTTGTGGGTTTCGTTGTAGAAATCGCTGAAAACAATAATGGCCTGCCGGTCGCGAAACGATGATGTGTCGCCATTGATGGCGTGGTTGGTGGTAAGGAATAGTTTGGGGGTTTGTTCATCGGTAAGGGTAAACTTCTTTTTCCCTTTCACATTGATGGTGATTCTTCCGGTGATGATTGGGAAAAAGAATTCAAAATCAATGTTGGTCCTAACGTCATCCAGAAAAACATTGTCGGTTTTCTCAGTCACTTCTTCCCAGATGAATGGATCATCTGTTAGGTTCTTACTCTTTCCGGGGATGTAAGCCTGCGGGATCATTTGCCCAATGGCAAAACCCAGCAACGATTTTCCTGTGCGGCCATTGCTCTCGCCCACTTCCGATATCTTCCCATCCATGGCAATCACAGCCTTTTCGCAGCTCTTATCGCGGAACTTGTGCAGCATGTAGCCAATGGCCGTCATTTTGCTCACAAAATGCATGTTTGTTTCGTAGCGTTCTTCTTCACTACGTTCGTCAACATGCAGCCTTTGACGGGTTTCGGCATTGATAAACTTCTTCCAGTTAAATTCGGATGAGTTAAGCAGGAACCTTGCAAAATGGCAGTTTGCCCCGTCCTTTGTAAATTTCAAAACAAAGTTTCCATCCCTTTTTTCGATCTTAACAACCGGCTCTACCAGGCGTGTGGCATCAAAATCAATGATCTTGTCGCGCCAAACGTGGTAATCGAGGTTGGAAATGGCTTTTTCTTCCACCCCACCTGCAGAGATCTGCCAGTACTTATTTTTGAAAAAAAGGCGTTGGCTGTTCTGGTTTGCTTTGATGAATTCAGGGGCAAAGTATTTGAGCGATCCCAGGCTTTCGGGTCCCAAATACATGCGCCCGCCCCGGTAAAGCATGTTGCGCACATCCTTTGGGCAAATCTCCTGCATTATTTCCAGCACGTAATCCTTCACCTGGAATGGCTCCACTATCTCCACCACCTTTCCTTCCAAATGGCAGAAAAAGTACTGGCCGTTGGCCATCATTATGCGGCCAAATCCACGGTTGCGAAGGAAATTGTAAGCGTTTTCGTAGTCGAAAGTTATGGTTTGCTTTTCGTTCCCCGATCTGTCCTGGTACTTGTCAACGCTCCAAAATACTTCATCATCGTGCAGGGGCTGGGCAAGTTCAAGCTTTCTGTTTTCATCAAAACGCCAGAGGTGCTTCCCGATCTTGAATTCTTTTATTTCCTCCAACTGATCGTGATAGCGTTCGGCAAAGGCTTCGGCTGATTGCAGGCTCCAGTACTCCATCAGGCGCCCATCACTCATGGTGGTAATCTTGCGAACGTCAACATACTGGCCTTCGCCGTTTTTGCTGTTTATCGAGGCTTCAAAATCTTTAAAAAGCTCGTTTTCTTTTCCGGCAAGGGTATTGGTAAGCAAATCGTCAACGCCCTTATCCTTCTTTTCGTTGGGTTTTACAACAGCAAAATAAATTTCAAGGTAATGCCCCAGGTTGACGAAAGTTTTAAAATACTCCCTGAACGATTTCACGGCATTAAAAAACGACCATGGGCGGCTGTCAACCTTCGATCCGGTTTGAATGCTGGTAGAAAGCTCGTCCCAGTCGGCATCGATCACAAACACCACTTCGCTCACCTGACACCGCTGAACGATCAACTGCAGATCGTAGGGCAACTGACCGTGCGATCCCAGGGCATGTATTCCCATAATGCCTACCGATGGCATCCCATGTTTGCAGGCTTTTATCGATTTTTTTTCGCCTTCTTGTATGTACAACCGCTTCACAACACGGCCTTCCTTGTACATCTGGCGAATTATTTCAGGGATGAAAAGGTGGGTTCCCGATCCGTAGGGACTTGAATACTTCATCGGATTCCCGTTCTTGTCGGTGTGTAGGGCAGGGTTCTGCCAGCGGATCCGCCACAGGTGTTCGTGCTTGTCGCGCTTGGGTGTTTTGTAAAGCACAGGACGCCCTTCCAGGTCGTAATACCAGATGATCATATCATCGCCATCGGCAATATTGCCGTACTGGTTGCGGGTACCGGCTACAATCGCATCCACAATCTTTTCGGTATTATCGTCAACCACCACAGTAGCCTTCTGATCGGCTTCTTCCAGTCCAGATTGTTTTAATTGAAGGTTGCGAAACGATTCCGGAAGGTTGCCGCCTCGCTTTTGAGGACCTCTTTTCTCGGGAAAATCGTCAACATCAATTTTGTAAATAGCAGCTACCGCCTTGGCCGCCTCCGGAAAACTCAGTCCTTTGGTTTCCATCACGAAAGTGATGGGGTTATTACCGCCAAAATCACATGAAAAGCATTTGTAAATCTGTTTCGATTTGGTTACAGACAATCCTTTGCCTTTACCTGTTTTTCCACACTTTGGGCAGGTTGTATAAAAAGAGTTTCCTACTTTTTTCAAATCGAAATAATGTGACACCACTTCCTCAATGCGGGCAACACGCAGTATCTCCTGCTTCTTTTCAGGACTGATCATAAAAGGAAATTAAAATGTTTTGTGAGTGAAATTATCTGATAATGTGTGGCGAAGTAGCCCGGAACGCATTTGCACATCCCGGTTTTTAATCATGTAAATTTTATGTTTCAGCATGTTGATGGTTTCCAGGTTAACACGTTTCTTTTTTTTCATGCCTTCAATCTGCTCATTCAGATTGTTGATGCGTTGGATGTCGCAGTTTTTCATTACGCTGCCATCTTTAAGTTTACATCATAATTAAAATCACGGTTGCCTTTAGCGAAGGTTACGATGTCAACAATGTCTTCGCGCAAGGCTTTGTAATAGGGATGTTTTTCCCCGGGAAGGATGCCGTAAAACATTTCGCGGGCATCGTAAATTTTGTTGGAGATATCGGCCAGCATCATCTGGGTTATTTCAATTAGTAATTTGCTAAGTTCTTTTAGCTGTTCATCCTTGCGAATGGTATGATAATAGCCAGTATCATATCCCGAAAGGTTTTTCAAAGCTTTTACATACTTTTCTGTCCGGAAAAGAATCGCATCGCGGGCACAGCTTATAATGTAAGCACGTGCATTTTTTGAATTTGTAAATGCTCTTTTTTCGGAGCGTTCACCTTTACCCAGATTCCAGCTGATATCGATGTCAGTAAACCCGGTTACATGACACGCCTCAAATTTATTTACTGCAAATATCATAACAGCTTCTCCTTTCTGGTAAATTGTTTTCTGTACTGCTCTTCGTATAAATTCTGGTTGAATTGCTCCCACTTTTCAACTTTTCTTCTTGCATAGCGTGCAAGAAGAAATAATGCTGTAAAAACAATAAGAAATTCCATACTTCCTCCTTATAATTTATTTTCAAGTTCATCAATCCAAAGAAGTGTTTCTACGGCTTCTTTGGTTAAGTATTCCTTTTGCTGTTTTCTGCCGTCAGGTAGCTGTTGCAGATAAAAATGAACCCGGTTGTAATACAGTTTCAGTGCATGAATCATGCGGATTCGCTTTTCCTGAACCTGTTTTAACCCCCTTAAATCATGTTCTACTGCTGTTGCTGTCATTTTTAATTCGATTAAAAAACCAACATCATCCCGGATTTCCGGGAATGATGCTGGTGAAGGGGAAGCTTTACCTTCGTGCCGCGACGGTTAATTTGCTTCCTTCAATTCTCCCGTCTTTCCGGGCTGTCATTCTTTGCAGAAACCTTTTTGTGGTCTTTGCCTCCTGTCATTCTTTGTAATGCTTAGTGCCATGAAAAGCGGTTTACATGCGCCCCAGCCAAGCTACTTTACCCATAAATTTTCAAAACCGGGAGCATTACCATCATTCGCCAAGAAATCGGCGAGGAGTATTTGGCTGGTTTAATATTTTTCAATGAACTTTTTTCTGACAGATTGAGAAGTGCCATGGGCATGTTCCGGCAGTCCGCATAGGGCATGGAACATATTCGTAGTTTAGTCTGCATTCGGTAATATCAACATGGTCGTCAAGCTCCAGCCAGTTACATTCAATAAACTGGCGAAGGATCGCCTTTTTATCACCAGGGAATGTTTTCGAAAGGATCAGCATGGCTGTTTTGGCTTCATCAAATTTCAGCAGGTGCGAAAAGATTACTTCGATCTGCTCTGGAGTCAGACTATCGAATGCCTCCCAAACCTGACCTTCAAACCGGAAATACAGCACCGGTTTGAAACAGCCACTGTGATCCTTGTAGAATTCTATCCTCATAAAAGTCCTTTCATTTTGAGTTTATTTTCAGGAATACATTTAATAAAATCATGTAAATCATATAAATTACCTTGTACTGGCTTAATTTGATATTTTGATTTCATTACAGTAATCCCAGAATATGATAATTTTAATGTAATCGAAATTTCACGCAAGGTCATTAATTGCTTTTCCTTTTCAATTGAAAAATTCATATCTTGAATATTCAATATTTCATGAATGAGATTCCTTGCAAGAGATTTCAATTCATCTTCAGAAAATTGGTATCGAATCTCAATCATGGCTGCTCCTGGTATTCGGGCATGTTCGAAACTTCTTCAATTGAAATTCCCAGGTGCTTGGCAATGCAGGTCATTGCATCGATCCTGGTAAGGCTTGGGTTGTTGTTGTCAAGCCACCGCTGAAGGGTACTTGGACTGATATTAAGAACTTTACAAAGATCAAGTTTCAACAGGTTGTTCAACCTGATCTTTTTTATGATGTGCGGATGCACTTTGGAACTAAATTTGCTCATGTCAAAAATGATTATTAAATTTGATAAGCAAAACTAAACTAAAGTTTTGAAAACAAAACTCAAGTTAAGTTAATAAATGTTAAACGAATTAAAATAATTTGTAAGTTGGTAAATGGCAATAAGATACAACGGTGGTTAAATGAAACTGGAGTTAAGGATATTGATTTCGCTAAAGATGTTGGAATATCCGATGCCGGAATCAGAAAGATAATTGCAGGCAACGACCCAAAACTATCATCACTATTCAAAATAGCGAGAGTAATGAATGTTTCAGTTCGTTCACTCATTATTGATGAATACAAAGCATGTGATGAGAATAATTTAGCCTGCGAACCTTCAGCTAAGTATGAAACAAAATCGGAAGTCGAACTTCTGCGTCAGATGGTAAACGATCAGAAGGAAATCATAAGCTTACTCAAAGAGAAGCTTAAAAGATACGAAACGAAATAAAAATTGGCAGCGAACCCATTTTTTTCTCACCAGAAAAAAGCCATCTATCCTTCGTGCCGCGACGGGTTAAACACATAGGGTTCGTTGCCTCTTTTTTTGCGACAAAAACAGCGACAAAACCCACCTAAAAAACCAGTTTACGACAATTTTCGACAAGCATAAAACATTGAATAGTAAATAAATACATAATGAATTTAAAATTCAAGTCCCGCCCCGGGTACTTTTTTTATTATTGAATACCAGTAAGTTATTGAAAGTTTAGTTTGTCGCCGGCGACAAAAGCGACAAACAAAAAGTGCCGCGACGGGATTTAAAATCTTATTTAAAATGAATGATTTTAAACTCCCAAAAATTTACGATGCTGATGGTAGCATCGATCAGCAATGGTTTGTATTTTACTACTTCTTGCATCCCGAAACCAGAAAATGGGTTCGGTTCAGGGTTTTCATCTCAAAAAAACTCAAAACTAAATCGGAGCGCTATGAGCGGGCGAATGAGATTAGGAATGAAATCAAAAAGAAATTGCTTTCGGGTTACGATCCTTTTACCACATCGCAGCACAAAAGTTCATTAAAAGCAGCATTGAACCTTGCTGTTACGCTGAAGCTCAAAACCACCTCAAAACGCACTGCTTTCACTTATCGGTCGGTAGTGAATCTGTTTCTGAAATGGGCAGAAAAAAACAACCTTTCCGGGCAACCCATTGATTGCGTCACAAAAAGAGTGATTCAAAAATATCTTGACCATAGCATTTCGGATGAGAAAATATCAAATCGGACATACAATAACCGGATCCGTTCGCTGAAAACAATTTTCAACGAATTGCTTTTCAGAGATTACATTGCAATAAATCCCGTGGTAGGGATCAAACAGCTAAAAACATCCGAACCAGCAATCACAGCTTACAACGACGAAGAGTTGCAGCGCATCAGCGAAATACTTCCTGTGTACAACTATCAACTCTATGCCATTTCGCAACTGATTTTTTATTGCTTTTTGCGTCCTGCTGAAATTGTAAGGCTTCAGTTCAGGGATGTGAACTGGGTTCAGCAAATGATAAACATACCTGGGAAAAAAAGCAAAAACGGAGAAACTGAAACCGTGGTTATTCCCGACAGGCTCCGTGAAAACCTGAAAAACTGGAATCTGAATTATCCAGGAGAATGGTACCTGTTCGGACGAATGTTGAAACCGGGACCCGTTAAGATAAGTCCGAATAGGGTAGGGGACTGGTGGCGAATTTTTAAAAAGAAGTACAACCTGAAAAAGAATATTTACGACATGAAGCACACCGGAAACGGAATAGCATTTGATCTCGACATCAACCCACGCGACATACAACTTCAAAACCGGCATTACAGCCTCGATCAAACACAACAATACCTGAATAAATTCCGGCGAAAAGCAAGCGAAAAATTCGTGAAAAAATTTGCAGGGTATTAAAAAATGAAACTAAATCATAAGACATTTCCTGTCAACATTCCGTATCATGAATAATGACGCTCCATTCTCAACTGTGCTGTCAACTCCAGTCAATGTAGAATTCAATTTCACAGTCTTTTCCCCATCACAAGCGAATAGTTCATTGGTTTCGTTGTCGAAAAATAAGTGAGTTATACTGTTTGCTAATATAGCTGTCAAATCGCATTGTTCCGTTGCTGCCTCTGAATCCTGAAAATCATTCCTGGAACAAATAAAGATTTTCTTCCCTTCTGAAATGTAATACTTTTCATCCTCTATTGCATAGGCTATCGAGGCCGGCGTTGTTATCCCGGTGAACGGTAGCTCCTTTGAATCTGCCTCAACGATTTCAGAATAATTCGATAGATCAACTTCCATTATTGAAGTACTGAGTAACAACGAATACCTGTTCGCCCCCCGATGGGTTATTCCTATCACACCTGTAACATCTGATGTGATTGGTGTTACCGTTGCACCGGCCTTCTTGTAAATGTCGTCACCGTCATTATAGTACAATTCATCGTTTTCATTGATGGTAATGCCATCACAGGTTATTGACAATTCTTCCTGCTCAGCTTCAAGGTCAACAGATGGTATTAATGTTTTTGTCAACCGGAAAACGTGTGCAAGCGAACCTTCCAATACAGACTTTACAAGAATAAAATTCTGGTATGTTTCAAGGAAAACGGCAAACTCTTTTAGCTTGTCCTCCTCTGTTGACAATTCAAGACGGTAACGTGAACCATCTTTTGGCGGTTCTGTAAACCCAAGTACAACCCGATACCCACCACCAAGCCCATTTACGATGTAAAGATTGTTTTCGCCAGTACCTTGAAATTTCGTGTACAAAACCTCATGAATGTGTTCGTGTCCTGATATTACCATATCAAAGCCAAGTGCTTTCCAATCATGTTGTAATATTCCAGATCGGAAGAGCACACGTCTGAACTCCAGT
>CALFEP010000186.1 GCA_937950125.1 uncultured Bacteroidota bacterium | reverse complement strand
CATGGCTGATGATTATTATTGCAGGCGAAACCTGGTACCGGTTTTTGGGAATTACGCCTCACGGTGTTTTCGGGTTATTGTGATTTTTGTAAAAAACAAGAAGAAAAAACACACCAGCCTCTCCCACGGCAAGACTTACGAACGATGAACGAAAATTGAAATCCTAAAATAACATCTGCAAATTGCTGTTTTGATTATCTGTTTACATAGGTACAAAAAATGATTAAAGATGAAAAAAGACTTTGCGCTTTTGCTTAGACTATTAACATTTTCAACGATTTTTACTTTGCCTTTTTCAGGAATGGCACAGTCAGACTTCAACCCAGGCAACCCCGGTAATGCAAAAAATCTGATTACCGCCAGGCGTGTAACACACATTCCCGATCAGATTTCGGAGAGTTCGGCAGCCGCCTTAACGTCACCCAACCATGTCTGGTCGTTAAACGATGCCGGTAATACGAACGAAATTTTTTGCTTCGACACTACCGGTTTTCTGTTAAAGGAAGTTATGATTTCGAATGCGTCAAACATCGACTGGGAAGACCTTGCGATTGACAATCAGCACAGGATGTATATCAACGATGCCGGAAATAACATGAATAACCGTCATGATTTGAAAATCCTGCGCATTCCTGATCCTGAAAACCTTTCGGGAAATGTTGTTCAGGCGGAAGTGATCAACTTTACCCTCGAAGACCAGGTACAGTTTCCACCACCAAACAGCAATTTTAATTACGACATCGAAGCAATTATCTGGAAAAGCGATTCGCTCTTTCTTTTCACCAAAAACCGCTGCATGCCGCAAACCGGAATTTGTAAACTTTACAGCCTCCCGGCACAGCCCGGAACCTATACAGCAAAACTGCGTGACGCCATTTTTTTGGGCACCACCGACAAAGAAGCAAGAGTGACCTCTGCCGATATAAATCTTTCAACAGGTGAGCTGCTCCTCCTGACCGAAACAAAAATTGTTTCTTTTACCGACTATCCCGGCAACCGGTTTTTCAGTGGCGACATGGTTTCCTACTACTTCTCAAATACGGTGGGACAAATCGAGGGCATTGCTTTTGCCGACAACGAAAAGCTTTACATAACCGAGGAAGGCAATGATAAAAGCGGTGGCTATCTGTACGAAGTGAAATGGAAAAGCACGAACGCAGTGGCTGAAACCCTGACCGAAACATTTACACTATCTCCAAATCCGTTTTTCGATAAAATAATTATTGGTCATCCTTTCATGAAAAATTTCACTACTGAGGTTTTTGATGTTGCCGGAAAACTGGTTTATCAGAATCATGATGGAGAAAAACTGATTGAGCTTCAATTTCTTAAACCTGGAGTTTACGTGGTGAAAATAACCTCCGGCCAACAGCATTTTGTGCAGAGAATGGTTAAGTTGTAAAATTTTGTTGGTTTCCCACAAAAGCCTTCAAAACCCTCATCCCATCCTGGCTATTTTCCCCGGTATTTGAGCAGGTTTTCAGCCATTCCTTCAAAAACAAAAAAATGAAATGGCAGAACAAGGTACCAATAAATCCTCCCCCAAATGCCTTTCGGCCTAAAGGTTGCCGTTTGAAACAAGAAATCCTTTCCTTCTTTTTTTGCTACGTTGAATTCGAGCCACGCTTCGCCCGGAAGTTTCATTTCGGCGTACAAAAGCAAACGTTTTTTGTCAGGATCGGCGGCCAGCACTCTCCAAAAGTCAAGCGTATCGCCAGTGTGAATGGTGGTGGCATTCGTCCGGCCACGCCGCAGCCCAACCCCGCCAACCAATTTATCCAAAAATCCCCTCAGTTTCCAAAGCCAGTTGCCGTAATACCAGCCGCGTTCGCCACCAATGGACCAGATATTTTCCATCACCTGTTCAACACTGCCTGTAATTTCTTTCTGACGTTTGTCGGAAAAACAACCATGCACCGGAACATTGATATGCTGGAGCAGCGAATTGTCAACCGAACTCGATACCAGCGAATCTTTCCAGCTGGAAATCACAGCATTCTGGTCAATTTTCTGAAAAGCATGCGCTACGGCTTCCTTGTAAGAGAGTAGCTGAATATTTAGCATTTTCTCAAGATCATTTTGCCGGGCCACAACCTCCACTTTCATACTGTTTACAAGGTTTACAGCGAGCTTGTATGAGGTGCTGGTAACAAAATAAAGCCAGTACGACGAGAGCCTCGGGGTCATTACCGGCAAGGTAAAAATGAACCTTTTCAGTCCCCGCACCTTGGCAAACCCGAGCAACATCTGCCTGTAGGTTAAAACATCAGGGCCTCCAATGTCGTAGGATTTGCCAAACGTTTCGGGCTTTAACAAAACACCAGACAAAAATTCCAGCACATTTCGGATTGCGATGGGTTGTGTGCGGGTGTTCAGCCATTTTGGGGCAATCATGACAGGTAGTTTTTCGACAAGATCGCGGATAATCTCAAATGATGAACTTCCTGAACCAACAATAATTCCAGCTTTAAGCGCTGTAACCGGAACCTTGCCCATGCTTAAAATCTCTTCTACATTTTTGCGCGAAGCCAAATGTTTCGACAAGTTTTCATCGTTGGTAATTCCGCCCAGATATATTACCTGCCTGGCCTGGGTCTGATTCATCAGTTTGACGAAATTCCTGGCTGAGGTTTCTTCAAGTTTTTCAAAATTGCCGGTATGATCGCTCATCGAATGAATCAGGTAAAAAGCTGCATCAACGTCGCTTACCGGACTTGCATCAGGAATTTCCTTTAAAAAATCAATTTCAAAAACAGAAACCTCCGGATGCCCCGACAAAAGTTCCCTGGGAAATCGGTTTTTATCCCTGACACAACAAATCACTTCGTGACCTTTTGCAGTCAACACCGGTAGAAGCCTTTTTCCGATGTAGCCGTTTGCGCCTGTCAGCAATATTTTCATAGTTGTTTGCGATGGTGTTAGTTATGATACACGAAATACGGAAATTGGTTACGCTGCAAGTACATCATGTTAACCTGTCAAGAAACAACTTAAAGGGACAGACGTTCAACACAAGGCAACACAAAAGTTGTTTTGGGTGAGCCTTTAACAGCTCAAAACAATCAACATCACCTGATTACCACACACTTTCCGGTTAATCTCTGATCTGTTGTTTTCAATTCAAGAAAATAAATCCCAGTGTCAACAACTCTTCCTCCTGCATTTTTCCCATCCCACAGGCAAATATTTTTCCCAGCGTTAAAAATATCATCTGCCAAAATCCTGATTAATTGTCCTTTTAAATCAAAAACACTCAATTGTACCCTATCGGTTTCTGAAAGGATAAAAGCAATTTCGGTGACAGTGCTACCTGGAATAAAGGGATTGGGCGAGTTTTGGAAAAGCAGCAATGGTTTTTCAGGTATATCAGGGGGTGAATTTACGCCAACTACATTTTCATCAAACTCAGTTTCAACATAGCTCAGACCAATTTCGCCATGGTAATTATCAGATTTTACTTGTAAAAAGTAATAATCGTTGGGTGAAATAATGGCCTGGCTTTCAGTGAAAGGCTGCCATTCGTCCCAGCATATCAGGCTTACATTGTCGAACCAGGCAAACGAAGTTCCCGAGTTGGGCACATTGCTGTTGAGGCGGACATCAAAAAATTCAGTCCCTGCAGGGATGGTCAGGTTGTGATAATAAAATGTCCAGGGTTTGGTTCCGCTGATGGTCGTGCCCAGGTTTTCCTCACCCAGCGCGACTGGGTTTTCGCGGTCGGCAAAATATTGAATTTGAATGGTTACACCTTTTCCATTCAAAGTTTTAATGAATCCGGCAAGGGTAAAACTGAGTGTGTCGGAAAGGCAAATAATCCGTTGTTCAAAGTTTGTAACAATGTTGTAAGGAGCACCCGACTCCCTTCTTAATTGAATAGAACGCTGCCCTGAATAGGCCACGGTGTCGCAATAAGTTTCATCGGCGCTGTTGAGGTTCCAGAGCGTACAACCTTCGTCTTCCATATTTCCAAACCAGATTTCGTCCCTGCCCAACCTAAATTCGTACGATTCAGGAGGTTGAATGTCATAAACAGCTGAAATCCTTCCGCCATTCTCCAGCAAAACTGGCCGGGTAATCCACGAGCTATTTTCAGGATTCATTTCAGCCGTAACAAAATATTCTGTTTCAAACAACTGCATGTTCAGGGTATCCATGATAACGGTTGCTACTATGTTCTCTCTGTCAACCTTCAGGTAAGTTTTTAGTAGTTTGGAGCGCCAGGCCAGATCATTCAAGATGTGCAAACCCAACTCTCCTTCGGCTCTTTTGGGAATAAAATCGTCAATATAAACCGGTGTAAGCGAAAACCCTGTGAAACCCTTTTCATCAGCTTCGGTGTTCAGAATTGCCGACGGAAATGTTTCTGGATAAGCCAGGTCAAAGGCAAAATTTCCGAGTGAATGCGCCACGAGTTTTCCGTTGTACAGTTCGACGCCATGCAAAATATGGGGATGATGACAAATGACAAGGTCGGCGCCATTGTCGATAGCAAAGTGCCTGATTTCGATATCATCGTCAGATGGAAATGCTGAAAGGGGAAAATAATCTTCATCAAGCGGCGAATCATCCATGAAACGCTGTGGATTTTTTGCATCGTTTTCAGGATAAAAAGAATACTCGCTGCCGGCATGAAATTCCATCACCACAAAATCAGAAACATCCTTTACGGCATCAATCTGCATTTTCATATAAAACTGCTGTAGATTGGCAAATCCGGATTTGTTGAATCCGGCGTTGAGGTACGGCTGGCTGTTGGTGTACTGTCCGGTGCGGTCGCAGGCAGCAAGAAAAGCAAAGTTAATCCCCTTTTTAGTATAGAAAGCCGGAAGATAAGCCTGGTAGGAATTTTCACCTGCTCCCGAAAAGACAATTTCATGCTGAGCGAGCACCGACCGGGTTTGCTCCATTCCGGGCTTAAGATAATCCATGATGTGGTTGTTTGCAATCGAAACCACGTCGATTCCTGCATAAGTAAGCCCGTCAACATTTTGAGGCGATGCCTTGTAGTAAATTTCCTTGGTAGGATGATGCTGCCAGGCAGTGGTAAACGTACATTCGAGATTGGCCACAGTTATGTCGGCGGCTTCTCCAAGATATGGCAAAGTGGGATCGAAAATGGCTTCCACGCCTTGTGTGGAAATGATGCCACCAGGGTATTCGTACTCCCGGGCTAACATAATGTCGCCTACAAAATTCAGTGTAACTGGCAACGTACTGTTTCCGGGTTCGGGTTCAACCCTGCAACTGGCCCAACCCCACATTTCATCCGGATCAACAACCTTAAGTAATACCGTGTAAGGATGGTCGTCGTTTATTTCAAAAATATGTGTAGGATTGGGCAGACTGCTGCCTGTTCCATCTCCAAAATCCCAGAAATAATTATGATCCTGGCTGTCGGGATCAATGACATTGCTGTTAAACTGAAACTCAACAGAACGCATTTTCCCATGTTCATTTTTAAAATTTAAAATCGAATAATCCACAGAAACCGTTGGTGCAACCGGTAAATCGTCCGTAATATCCAGAATTTCATCAAAATAAATCACCCCCTGGTTTGTATCATCACGGTCGTTGAGGAAAACAAGCGCCGAAATCTGAGGCAGATAGCCATACACCGACAACCAGTCGTC
>CALFEP010000185.1 GCA_937950125.1 uncultured Bacteroidota bacterium | reverse complement strand
ACGGGAATTGGCAAACGGCAACAGGTACTCAAAACTGGTTGCTGGATGTTGAACTTAGTTCTGGAAAAAACACCATCGGAGCCAGGGCAGTGGATACTTCCGGTTTGCAGTCGCTTGTTAAAAATGTTGAAGTAATCTTGAGCGTTCAGATCATCACAATCCCACAGGGATGGTCGTATATTTCATCTTATCTCACACCAACCGACCCCAACATTGTAAATATGTTTGCCGACATCGTTGCTGCCAACAATCTTTCCATCCTCACCGGTGTAAACGGCATTTATGCGCCCGATCCTTTCTTTATCAACACTTTTGGAAGCTGGGATGTGCTGAAAGGCTACAAGGTAAAAATGCATCAGTCCGATGAATTGGTAATTGCCGGCGACTCGCTGAATGATAAAACGATAGATTTTCTTCCAGGCACTCACCTAATTCCGGTTCTCACAAACCAAACTACCGGTCTGGATATGATTTTTGATGATGCCGAAAACGATATTTTATACATGTTGGATATATACACCAACCAGGTGTATTGGCCTAATGGAGGACTTTACACCCTCACCGACCTGGTTCCTGGCAAGGGCTACTTAGCCAATTTCAAAAGTCCGGTAACGCTCTCTTACCCGCCGCTTAGCAACTTTACCGTTGACAATTCGCAACCACTTCCACCTGTCAATGGCCCGTGGCCTTGTGCACGTACATCAAACTACCACCTCATTTCCATTTCAGCCGAAGCTGTAAACGACCTTCAAAACGCAGATTACATCGGCGCTTTCGACAGCCAGGGTAACTGTGTGGGGTATGCTGCTTTGGAAAAAACGGGTCAGAACATCCTGCTCACAGTTTACGGCGATGAACCCATTACCACGGAAAACGATGGGTTGATGGAAGGTGAACTGTTGCGCTTCAGGAGTTTTGATGCGAACGAAAATACTGAAAAAGAATTTATTGCCAGCTTCAACCTAGCCTTCCCAAACACTGATGGGCTGTTTTATGCAAATGGCCTTTCGGGGATAACCGGGTTTAAGGAATCGGCCACCGGGGTAGGAGAAAATGACCTGGAAGCATCTGTTCAGGTTTATCCCAATCCGGCGAAGGAGGTTGTTACGTTAACCTTGACAGGGTTTAAAACCCTGTCAGGGTTAGAAAAAGGGTTAACCGCAACCCTCCTTACCACCGAAGGCAAAGTAGTAAAAACCTATCCCATCACCAGCCCAACCACTCAACTTGATGTTGCGGATTTGCAGACGGGCATTTA
>CALFEP010000184.1 GCA_937950125.1 uncultured Bacteroidota bacterium | reverse complement strand
TCCGGACATTCAACCACAGGCAGCGGACGAACGTAGAAGTTAAATTCGCAGCAATCATCGCAGCCAATAGGCGGCTCCGAATAACAATAGGTTATTAAATACGCCCCCACACCAACGGAAGGGTCAAACCAATAGTCAACACCATCAAAATAAACTCCGGTTCCGGAGTATTCTCCTCCCTGTGGGTAGGCTTCATCAAGCAGAACACTCGGATCACCTTCACAAGCTTTCATTGAGGAAGGACAATCGAGTTGCGGTATCGGATAAACTTTAATGATGAATTCACACGAAAAAGCACAATTTGTTCCTGGTACAACATACGTGTAGGTAATTGTGTGCTCACCCACACCAGCCATACCTGCATAAAATACACCATCAACAACTCCCGTTCCCGAATATGTACCACCGTCAGGGGTGGCACAATTCAATTCAACCGGATAACTGTCAACACACAATGAAAAATCGTCACAGCATTCAATACCCGGATTGGGAATTACAGTTACTGTAACCTCATCAGTTGCCACTGTGTACCCATCATCAACTGTAACATAGTAAGTTGTGGTTGTGGAAGGTGTGTCAGTGGGATTCTGCAGGTTTGAACTAAAACCTGAGGGTTGTGAAGTCCATTCGATCGTAAATGGCGGGCATCCACCATTAATTTGTGCATTTAATTGTACCTCATCTCCTTCACATAAAATTAAAGGATCGGCTGTTGCAACCACTTCCACCGGATCGGTCATCCAAATGAGCGCCGAAAGCCCATTGTCATGATATTTTCCATCAAAATTGGGTAACGAAGGGTTATAGCCTGTTTCAACAGTTTCTTCATTTCCAGTGGCTGAGAAATAAACCTTCCACAAAAATTCTTCTCCATCGGCAAAACCTTCTTTTACGCCAGAAGTAGTCATATCATCACCAAAAGCCACGACTACCTGATTGTTTACACCATCCCAGTAGCATACGCCTCCACAGGCCAGATTGCCTGTTTCGTTGGTGTAAAATGTTCCAATGAAATCACCATCGGATAAGTTAATGCAATTGAAAAGGATACTTTCAGGAACTGAAATCAGGTGGGTTGAATTGGTAGGGGTGTATCCCCAGTTTGGAGGATAAACAATAAGCCGGTAGTCCTCCACCTCACCATCCTGGGCTAATCCGAAATAGTTTAGCCCTCCTGTGGTGTTGTACCTGAATCGTGCATAAGTGTAACCACTTGCTGCCCCTGCTGGAACATTAATGATTATGTTGTTAATCCCTGCAACAACCGGGGTGTTCAGGCAAACCTGCTCGCCGGGATCACCCCAGCTTCCATTTTTATTAAAATCAAACCAGGCATTAAGAAAACCGCTTGCTGAAGCCTTCACTTTAACAGTTACGGCTTTGCCGGCAACAAAAGGACGTGTGAAGAAAACCCCGTCTTCATCATCAGCATTGGTCAAATCGTCAAGTGTAGCTGTAATATTTGGCTGACCATCAACCTCAGCATCTATTTTGTTTCCAAGATAGATGGCTGGATTTATCTGATGTCTTGCTCCGTCATGCGCCAGAAACGTTGGATAGGGTTGGTCGGGAGCATCACCAAAATCAAGATCCTCCTGAACCGGATTCATCATTCCTGACTGATGATTTAGTGCCATTTCAGAATTAAAATAACCCGGGTTCGCTTTGTCCATCCTAAGATTTTTTAAGGAAACCGGGTTATTCATGTTATGCTTATCGGCCTTTTCCAAACCTGGGTACTCAGGTGACCGACAAATCAAAATCGCCGGTATCAATAAGAATACGGCGAAAAGCAGTGTTTGTAAGTAGTTTTTTTTCATTTTGCTGAATTTTATGGTTTAAAAATAATATTATCGTTTGTGTTTTGCAAAAATACCTTTTCATGCTTTACAAAGAAAACTTTCAAAGTTACTAATTCTGTTGCTGAATGTCAATTGTTTCGATTACTAATTTTTCTGAATCATTTCAGAATGAAGTAGCTCTTGCAGGAAGGATGTCCGTTTGGTTTTAATTTGAAAAAAGGTTAAAAGGGGTTGGGGGCATTTCAAATGTTGAACGGACGAAGTATTTTTTGGTAAATAGGTTGAAAAGTAAGTTGTCGTTTGTTATTTTCCTACAAATCATTTCGTGGTTTTTACTCAGGTTTCCCTCTTGTGTGATTTTTCATGAGTCCTCCTTTCTTTTTTAATTTTTCCCTCATCACGGTTGACCTTAAGCCAAATGATGTGCCCGATGAGTGTTAAGGGGAAAATTTTTTTTGCCAAACGACATAAGCATCAGATAATCATTAAGATGGAATTGCGGAATTCTTTGAAATATTTTTTTTGGATGGGATTGAGTCGGGTGATGGGCGAAAATCACATGTGGATTTTCACCCATTCGGGTGAAAATCCATCATACCATTATTGTTACCGACCCAAAAAATTGATCGTTGACCTGCGGATTCGTCTTTCTGCAGCAGACTGATCTAACAGAAAAATCATTAATTGCTTAACCGATATGCCAGTGAGTCTGCTTAACAGATGTTGTTTTATGCAATTGTCTGGAAGGACTTTTTATGAGTTTAATCATCAGGTGAATGTCTTTCCTGGCAGAAATTTCAAAAATATTGAAGTAAATCTTCGGGATGTTGCTGTTTCAATGGCAAGTTTCACTCCATCAGTCAAAGGTCAATGCAAACAGACATGAAGGGTTTTGGTTTCGGTATTTGCTGCGATCAGGAGCAATTGCCATAAACAAAAAAATATGAATGGAGCCTGAATATTCTTCGATGCAGGCTTATTGGGTCATAAGTATAGAATCGTCGCCGTAAATGTTTCGTACCATTTTCACATACAGTTCGTTGGGATTGAATGGTTTGGTAACAAAATCATTCATGCCGATTTTAATGGCCCTGTCCCGGATTTGAAGCATAGCAGAGGCCGAAAGGGCTATGATGGGTATGTTATGGAAGGGTGATTCTGATTTTCTGATTTCTTTGGTAGCTTCGTACCCATCCATTACCGGCATTTGTAAATCCATTAAAATGAGGTGGAAACTTTGTTTTGTGAGCTTTTCCAGTGCTTCCTTGCCATTTTCGGCTATTTCGATTTTTGTGCCCCATTGTGTCAGGAATTTTCTGACAATGATCTGGTTGATTTTATTGTCTTCAACCACCAGTATTTTCTTTTCGTTGAGCAGGGTAAAGTCTTTTACATCCTCATAGTTTATTTTCTTTTCAACTTTACGAATTCCCGTTTTTACCTTTATCACAAACGAAAACACTGATCCTTCGCCGGGTTTGCTCCATAGCTCGATTCTGCTCTTGAACAGTTTGAGTAACTTCTTGGTGATGGCCAGGCCTAATCCGGTTCCGCCATAAAGTCGCGTGGTGTTGCTGTCAGCCTGTGTAAATTCCTCGAAAATACTTTGATGTTTCGATTCCGGAATTCCAATTCCGGTATCTTTTACCATGAATTCGATTTCCTCAAAACCGGGGTGACTTTGTTTCTTTTTAATCTCGACAACAACACTGCCTTTATTGGTAAATTTTACAGCGTTGCTCACCAGGTTGTTCAAAATTTGCGAAAGTCGCAGCTGGTCGGCTAATATTACTTCCGGAACGTCATCGTGTATGATCGAATTCAACTGAACGCCCTTTTCAACAGTTTTTAACGAAAAAGAATAGAGAATGCCCTCCACCAGGTCACGGATAATGATATCTTCCTCTTCAAGGGTAATTTTACCTGATTCTATTTTACTAAAGTCCAGAATATCGTTGATGATTCCCAAAAGGTTTTCGGCTGAGAATTTGAGTATTTTCAGGTTTTGAACCTGCTCGGGCGAAGGGTTTTCCTGCAGAAGCAGGTGCGACAATCCAATCACAGCATTCATGGGTGTGCGTATTTCGTGGCTCATGGTCGAAAGAAACTGGGCTTTGGCCATCGAAGCTTTTTCAGCATTTTCTTTGGCGACGGTCAACTGGTTTTCGATATCTCTCCGACCAAAGGTGTTGGCAATAATGCCCGAAATGGTTTTCAAAAATTCGAGTTCCGATCGTTCCCAGTTTCTTTTTCTGGTACATTCATCAAAACCAATAAAACCGAAAAACAGACCATTTTTGAACAATGGATACACCAGAATAGAAATTATTCCCTGTGGTTCAAGTATACTGACAATATCTGCCGGCAGATCCGAAATTTTTTCGGAGTAAATCATGCCATGTTTGAAAAGCAGTGCCTTCCAGTTTGGCAACATACTGTAGGGCACTTCCTGAAGCTGATCAATCTGAGGAGAAATTCCATTGTTGCACCATTCAAAAGTATTGCTTGTAAATGAGCCATCAGGTGCATCTTCGAAAATATAAACCCGGCTTACACCCGTATGTTGACCGATTTTTTGCAGGGTATTGCTGATTCTATTTTCAAAATGATCGAGAGAGTTCAATTCGATGGCAATACCCGACAGGATTTCAAGCTGTTTCAGGAGTTTTTCGGTAAGGTTGTCTGGTTTTTCCATAACACATCACTTTATGACATTTCAGCGCTTGTTAAATGTTGATTTTATGCATTGTAAATACCCGTTAAGGCCGATCGGAGTTCGGTAAACTGAAAAGTGTAGTCTTCTTCGAGAAGTCGCATGGGTAAGACTTTTTGACTCGAAAGCAGCATTTCAACCCCCATCTGACCCATTAACAGCCTGATAACAAAGGAAGGAACATGAAACCATGATCTTGTTTTAAGTGCGCGCCCCAACTCAATGGCAAAGTCTTTCATTTTTTCAGGATAGGGCGAGGTAAGGTTGTAAACACCTACTGCATCTTTATTTTCAAGGAGAAATCGGATGGCCTTAACAGCATCCTCAATATGAATCCACGAAAGCCATTGTTTGCCCTGCCCAAAATGCCCCCCAAGTTTAAACAGGAAGGGGGTTTCCATGGCTTTGAGAGCGCCACCACCCGGTCCGATTACAACACCCGTGCGAAGCAATACAAGACGCACCGATGCATCAAGTTCGCGGGTAGCTTCTTCCCATTTTTGCGCCACATCCGATAAAAATCCTTTTCCTTTGGCCGATTTTTCGGTTTTTTCGTTTTTCGAATCCGAACCATAAAACCCTATGGCGCTTGCCTGAATAAGAACACCAGGCCTTGATTCTGACCGATTGATGGCTCTAACAATGGTTTTCGCTGATTTAACACGGCTTTCAACAATTTTTTGTTTTTGACTTTTTGTCCATCGTTTGTTGCCAACATTTTCACCCGAGAGGTTAATAACTGCATAAGCATCGCTGAAAATCCTGTCTAAAACTTCTTCGTTTTCACCATCCCACTGGCAAATCTCGGCATGATCGCCAAGAACTTCCCTTGCTTTATCGGCGTTACGGGTCACAACCGTCAGGTCATACTCTTCCTGATGAAGAGATGCAACGAGTTTTTTACCAATGAAACCTGTACCACCAATGATGACAATGCGCATGACTCGATTCAAATTTTTTTTACAAAATTCGTAAAAGTTAAGTTATTAACTCAAAGAATTTTAATGGCATAAAAATATGATCTTTTTCAATGGGAAGATTGCTGTTTTTGGAAATTATTCAAAGTAATAACCCGTCAAGCGTTTCTAACTACAACGATTTCAAGATTTTAAGAGCCTCAGTAACGTGTCTGGCGCTATTAAACTGTGAATTAAAAACTTGTTGCACAGTTCCGGTTTTATCAACGATGTAAGTGACCCGTCCGGGAATCAGGCCTAACAAATCAGCCGGAACGCCAAATGTTTTTCTTACCTGATTGTCGGTGTCGCTCAGCAAACGGAATTTCAGGCGGTGTTTTTCGGCAAACTGCCTGTGCGATTCTACCGAATCTGCGCTAATACCGATGACTTCGGCGCCCACGTCGCGAAAATCCTCAAACTGGTCGCGGAAACTGCAGGCTTCCTTTGTACAGCCCGGCGTATCGTCTTTTGGATAAAAATAAACGACCAGGTTTTTGTTTCCGACAAGGTCATAAATGTTTACCAGGTTTCCATCCTGGTCTTTCAGTGTAAATGCTGGAATTTTAGAACCTTTTGTTATTTTCATTTGAATTGTATTATAAATAGTTACAAAGCCACTGTCCCATCGGGGAAAGTGTTTTTCAAA
>CALFEP010000183.1 GCA_937950125.1 uncultured Bacteroidota bacterium | reverse complement strand
AACTGCGGATTCTCGTTTCGCAGTTCCGTGTCCTTCGGACAGGAACGCTCTCCGAAATCCGCCCCGACAACATGTACCAACCGTTAGTGGCTATTTTAGTACGACACTTCACAAGAATATAACTACTTCAAAAGAATGGACTATAAAAGCATTGTTGAAAATATAACTGATTTAAAAAATGCAGACTTAGCATTAAGGGAGAAGCTTATTCAAAGTGGACAACTTAGCAATGGCTATAACGAAGAAATGAAGGAGTTGCACAATAGAAATGCTAAAATACTAAGCGACATAATAGACACAATTGGTTATCCGACAATAGACAAAGTTGGTAAAGAAGCAAACGAAGCGGCTTGGTTGGTAATACAACACTCAATCGGACAACCTGAATTTATGAAAAAATGTGCAAAACTATTGGAAAAAGCAGTTAGTGAAAATAAAGCAGACCCGAAAAGTTTGGCGTATTTAAATGACCGAATAGCAGTTTTTGAAGGAAAGGAACAACTCTACGGAACTCAATTTGACTGGGATGAAAACGGAAATTTAAGCCCAAATCTATTTGACGACTTAAATAAAGTAAATGAAAGAAGAAAATCAATTGGACTTAACACGCTTGAAAAGCAAACAGAAATAATGAGAAGACAAGTAATAAATGAAAATCAATCACCACCAAAGGACTTTGAAAAAAGAAAGCAGGAAATTGAACAATGGAAAAAGGATGTTGGATGGACGAAATAAAAACAGCCACTAACACGGGTTTTGCGTCAGGCGGGGTGACGTGCAAACTTGGAGCTTTGTACTTCTTTTCAAGTTCAGTGCAGTTTGATAGTTTTGTGCTCCGAAACCCGCCCGAACGCAAAGCCCGAAACCGTTACCTGCTATTTTAAAGACGAGACACAGACAATAAAATGAACCGATACCAATTTAAAGATTTGACAATAGAAGTAATTGATGAACCGACCTATAAGTTTGGTTCGGCTGACAACAATTTCAGTTATTCTAGACATTACTATGGTGATGGTGCAACAGAATATCCGACTTCCAAACACGGAATTAAAATTTACCAAGACGACAAAATTGTTGATAGTTGTATAATAATTGGTTCAGGTGGAGCGACTGGTATTCAAAGCAAATCTTCGCTTCTTGACAACGACCAATTGCTAATATGTTGTTGCGATACTGTATTTTGTTTGATACTTCCAGACCTTGAATTAAAATGGAAAACGCAAGCCGACCAAGCAACTTGTTTTCAAATTTTCAAACAGCAAGATGACTACATAATACATGGAGAAATTCAAGTAACAAAACTAGACAAAGACGGAAATATAAAATGGGAATTTGGCGGTGCGGACATTTTTGTATCCATAGACAATGAAGAAGAATTTAAAATTGAAAGTGACGGAATTTTGCTTACTGACTTTGCAAAGATGAAATATAAAATTGACTTTGACGGAAAATTAATTTGGGACAATTACGAAAAATAAGAAAAAAAAGCAGGTAACAAAGGCTAAAATCAAGCGGGCGGAAAGTGCTGATAGGAAAGGCAGTACAACTAATAAACTTCATTTTAGTTTGACAGTGAAGTGCTCCGAAATGCCCGCCAGCTTTTAGCCCCGTCCGTTGGGCGTCATATTAGAAAAACCCGAAATGGACAAAAAATTAAAATTGATATATCTAATCCTCATATTGACACTGAACTTTTCCTGCGTTGAAAAAAAATCAACAGAAAATGAATTGAACAAGACTGAATTGGTAGAGACTTCAAAAACCGACACCTTAAAATTCACCTCAGGAATTCGTGCTATCTATCAAGACAACAAAGGAAATTATTGGTTTGGAAGTCTTCAGGAAGGAGTAGCAGTTTACAATGGCACATCATTCATTTACTTTGATAGTGATGACGGATTGTCGGACAACCAAATTCACAACATCCAGGAAGACAAAGAAGGTGTTATTTGGTTTAATACTCAAAGGGGAGTGAGCAGTTATGATGGGACAAAAATCGTGAATCACACCAAAGCAGACATAGAAAAATCACAAACTAATTTCCCGATTCATAGCAATGAACCATTACAAGGTCAATGGATGAAATCAGATAACGACCTTTGGTTTGAAGCCGGTACCAAAGAAGGGGTTTACAGATACGATGGGCAAAAATTAAGCTATTTAGCGTTTCCACCCCATAAAGTCCTTAATCATTCCGATAATTTATTTGCTGTAACCAGCAATTCGAAAGGAAAAAACAATATGATTTGGTTTGCTACTTACGCAAGTGTTTTTGGCTACAATGGAAACGGATTTACAATCATCAATGATGAAACATTAGGCTTTGATAGAAATATTGCCCCACTTCATACTAGAAGTATTTTAGAAGACTCAAAAGGCAGACTTTGGATTGGCAATAATGGAATAGGCGTATTACTGAAGGAAGGTGATTCAATCATTAATTTCTCTGTAAAGAACAACTTAATACACCCGACAAGTGGGAGAAAAGGTGATAAATCGATGCCTGGTACACTCGAACACGTTTTCACAATTGCAGAAGATAGTCAAGGCAATATTTGGTTTGGAGACAGAGATGCGGGAATTTGGAAATATGATGGTGTAAAGATGACAAATTACACAACGAAAGATGGACTAACAAATGATTTTGCTCTATCAATTTTCGAAGATAATAAAGGTGAATTGTGGTTTGGAATGGCAGACGGAAAAATATATAAATTTAACGGAAAGACGTTTGAAAAGCAATTTTGAAAAATACCAGCGCACAACAGGACTTATAATCAACAGACATTACAAGAATGAATTGCAATTGGTCATGTGATTGTTAAAAAGAACCAGTTTAGTTGTGTAACCCGATACCTGATTTGAAAGTTTGACAAGGATAATGTTGCAATAGTCAACTGATTTCTGAAAATAGCGTTCATACTTTTAATAATAAACAACTTGATTTGTACAACAAGTGGAATATTTTTTACTTAATGTGACTAATTTTTTGTAATAAGTGCATTTGTTTTTGTAAAATGTGCCTGATTATTTCGATAAAATGACTGATTTTTACAAGTAAACGAATTTATTTTAATTTCGCACGGGTAATTTTACGAAACATGTGACATTTTTGGTAAAAGTTAGATTAGTAATAAGCAAATTAACATCTTGATTATGTTGACATTTAACTTCAGTCGTATTTTTAAAGCACGGGGGATTGATAAACCCTTCAGCTATCTTGTTAAAGCCGGTTACTCCGATAATTTTGCCACCCGGATTACCAATAACCGGATTAAGCGAATGGATTTAGCCGAACTCGAAAAGCTTTGTGAACTGCTGCATTGTACGCCAAACGATTTATTGGAATGGATTCCATCCAGTAAAGATAAAACAAACGAAAAGCACCCGTTGATTTCAATCAAGCGGAGTGATAAAGTTGTTCAATTAACACAGATTTTAAACACCGTGCCTTTGGATAAGCTGAGTGAAATTGAAAATTTGATAACAAAAGAAATTGAAAAGCAAGCAATAGCGCCGCCTGACAGATAGGGCTTAAACACAGCCACCCGACTTGAAGTTGCGGGTTTCGCAGAACCTTCAGGCAGGTGTGATTTTACGGTGATCCTTGTGTTCATTTCTTACCCCCATTTTCCTTTTTCTTTATCACAAAGCCACCTCTTTCTTTTGTGTCATTGCATTTTGTTTTTTCCTAAAAAGTGTCAAATCTGAAAACGGTTCGAAACCACATCAAAAAAGAATTAATCTTTTTTCAGCATTATCCAATTTCTGATATTTTTTACTAACTTTAACACTCGTTTGAAGGATAGTATGTTATGTCCTTTTCGATGCTGAATTTCGCAATGAATTCGTGACACGTTATGAAAACTACATTTTCATGCTGAATTGTTGAAAAGCATAAAATTATGGTATAAAGACTTTGGGAATGATAAAAACAGGAACGGGGTGACAATTAAAAATGTCGAGCTATGAAAAACAAAAACAAGACTTTGAATTATTTATTCGTCCTGATCGGCGTGTTGCTAATGATTTTTCCCGGCTGTAAAAAAGATGTTAAGGATACTACCGAACCGGTGTATCCAACAAGTTCACTGAGTTTTGATTATTCGGGATTTTTAAGTGGAACCTATTCCGTAACAGGCGCGCTGCCGCTGTCTCCCGATCCGGGAACATCCATTTCTGATTATGAATGGGCAGATGCGTTGGTTTTTGAAGAATATGGGGTAGAATGGGCTGGTGTTATGGCCAATTTTCCGACTGGGAACGGAAGGGAAAGCACTTATCTCCAAATCCATATTAAGAATCCCGGGACCGGAGATTTCGCTCTCCCGGGCAGGGGTAGTTATGATGTCCTGTGCTTTGGCATGAATGGTCCTGGAAATCAGCAAAATTTTCTTTTTACTTCCGGAACTATTATCGTCACCAGTTACAAAAGCAACCGGATCATGGGTACCTTTAGCGGAACACTGGAAATGGGGCAAGGTGAAGTGATCACCATTTCAAACGGGGTTTTTAACATGCATGTTACGCACGAGTGACCTTTTAATATCAAATCCTGTAAATTGCTTATTTCGGGCAAATGATACGCCCACAAGCCGGGTTTCGGGAATTCTTGCTTTATTTCATGAAATATCCTTACATCTGTCGATTGATTTGGTGTTAATTTGCAATCTTTAAAACATCCGCGCCCGGCGGCCTACCTACTAATGGCACGAAGCCAGGCAGAAAAGGATGTTGCTGACAAAATCAGAACCGAGAAACTTAATGTAAAAAAGTTGATAATGTAATTGGAATGAGCAGAAAAACAGAAATTATCAGGAAGAAAAATGTTGTTGGGCCATCACCCCAAAAGAAGAAAAAAACTGCGTACTTCTTTCTGCCAGCAATTTTGTTGCTTACCTCCCTGGCGTATTCCGGTTCCCTTAAAAACGGTTTCCTTGCCTGGGATGATCTTGATTTTGTGGTAAATAACGTTTACATTCAACATCTGAGCTTTGCGAACCTGACAAGGTTTTTTACAACTGCCCAACTATACATGTACAACCCGCTCATGCTCCTCTCCTTTTCCATCGATTACATGATTGCAGGCTCAAACCCGGCCATGTTCCATTTTACAAACCTATTTCTTCATCTTTGCAACATCGTTCTCACCTTTTACTTTATCAGGCAATTGACCCACCGCAACGACGTGGGTTTGCTGACTGCCTTGTTTTTCGCCATCAACCCGGTAAACGTGGACACCACAGCCTGGATCTCTACCCGCGGAAACCTGCTTTTTACCGTGTTTTACCTGATTTCGCTGATACTTTACCTCGTTTATCTGAAAAACAGAAAAACCAGCTACCTGGTTGGCTCGATGGCTGCTTTCATCCTGTCATGCTTCTCAAAATCGATGGCCGTAACGTTACCTCTTGTATTGCTGGTGTTGGATTTTTATCTGAACAGAAAAATAACCTTGCGGGATATCCTGCAAAAAATTCCGTTTTTCATCATTGCATTGATTTTCGGGATGTTGGCCATGTATTTCAGGAGCGATGCCGAAGCCGCTGTTTTGCCGACTCAATACAGTTTTTTCGACCGGATTTTTATGTTCACTTATTCAGTATTGATTTTCCTGATAAAACTGCTGGCTCCTCTCAATTTATCCGCCATTGGCGATTACCCGCTTAAAACAGGTGGATTTCTGCCGGTCCTTTATTACTTGTCACCACTGATTCTGGCGGTAATCGTTTTTTTAATCAACCGGTTGAGCAAAAACAAGCTGTTCATTTTCAGTGCGCTGGCATTTTTTCTTGTAACAATTTCGCTCAATCTCCTGCCCTTGCTGGAAGACAGCTACCTGGCCAGCCGTTACGCCTACCTGCCATCCATCGGTGCAGGCCTGGCCGTTTCATTTTTGATAACCGAATTTTCCAAATCCAGCTTTTACCTGAAATCCCACAAAATCATCATTTCAATGGGAGTAATCATTGTATTATCATTTTCGTTTTTAACCTGGCAGCGGGTCCACGTTTGGGAAAGTACTTTGACAGTTTTTGACGATATCCTCAAAAAAAAACCCAACAACATCTTTGCTTACAACTCGCGGGGCATTGCAAAGTACGAAATGCAGGACGTGGCAGGCTCCATTTCGGACTATTCAAAAGCCATCGAAATCAATCCAAAATACCATGCTGCCTATTATAACCGGGCTATTTCGCTTTTTGAAACCTCACAAATTCAAGCTGCACTCAACGATTACAACAAAGCCATCGAACTCAATCCAAGCTTCGCCAAAGCTTTGAATGGAAGGGCAACCCTTTATATGGAAAGCCTGAACAACCTACCTGCCGCTATCAGCGATTTATCGAAGGCCATCGCTCTGAACCCTGAATTTGCCCAGGCCTACTACAACCGGGGCATCGCGTTCGCGAAAATGAACGACTTTGACAAGGCCTGTCAGGATTGGCAAAAAGTTCAATCGCTGGGTTTCAGCCAGGCGGATGATTTTTTAGGCAAATATTGCAGATAAGTCTCCTCGTCTAATCCCTTCATTTTTAACAATTCATAATCGATGATTTTATTTATTCAAAAGAATTGATAATGATGATGATTTATTTTTTCTGAAAATTTTACTAAAAAAAGTCCTGTAAAAATTTGTTCAAATGAACTATTGTTCATTAACTTTGCAGCGAACTATTGTTCATTTAAGTTATGTCACCAAAACTAAAAGTTTTACGAAGGGTTTCAGGTCCGCCACCCATCAAAGGGTTCAGGCCTTATGGCGAGGCAACGAATCACAGGATTGCCGACCCGGTAAATCTTTTGTATGAGGAATACGAGGCGTTGCGGCTCTCAGATTACGAGCGGCTTAACCACCACCAGGCGTCGGTTGTGATGGGAGTTTCGCGCCCAACTTTTACCCGGATTTATGCACGTGCCTTGCAAAAAATCGCATCGGCCTTTGTTGAAGGAAGACAGATTTCGATTGAAGGTGGCAAGATATTTTTCGATAGTGACTGGTTTCGGTGTGCTGATTGTTCGTGCTATTTCAACAATCCTGAAAAAGACAAACCGGTGGAACAGTGCCCACTGTGCGGCAGTCAGCAGGTTTCGGGTTTTGAAATGGAAAAAACTTCAGGCACCAGGCCATCGGAAGTAAGTTATGATGAATGTGTTTGTACCGTTTGCGGTTTTGAAATCCCTCATCAACCCGGAAAACCGTGCAACCAGGAAATTTGCCCGCAATGCAACGGCGCCATGAGAAGAAAGAAAGTTTTGGAATTCAGTCATCAGAAAAAAAGCTAAAATGAAAGCAGCCATCACATCCACCGGAAACACGCTCGATTCGTTGCTCGATCAGCATTTTGGCCGCTGCCAGTACTTTGTTGTTTACGACACCGATTCAAAAAGCATCGAATTTCTCCCAAATCCCTTCAAAACGATGGAGGAAGGCGCAGGTTATTCTGTGGTTCAACTCCTTGTTTCTAAAGGGGTAAACAAAGTCATCTCAGGAGAATTCGGACTGAAGGTAAAACCCATCCTGGACAGCCATAAAATACAGATGATAATTATTAAAGACCCGAATAAACGCATAAATGGAATTCTCGAACTACTTAACCATTATTAAAAACGGAGGTAAACATGCCAGGATTTGATCAAAAAGGCCCGACAGGCCAGGGACCCATGACCGGGCGCCGGATGGGCCGATGCACCAACTACGGCGCAGGAAAAACATTTTCTGAAACAGCTGAAAACGAAAACAATGTAAAATCCAGCCTGCAAGAGGCTCCTGCAAGAGGCTTTGGGTTTGGACGAGGAAAAGGATTTGGATTCGGACGCGGAATGAGAGGAATGGGCAGACAGAATCGTTTCAGAGGAGGGTTCTGAATCAAGTGACGAGAGGTTAAAAACGCCTCTCGTTTTTTTACAATAACTATTTTTTTAAACTTAAATAATTATGAATAAACGTATTGCGATACCCGTTGAAAACAGCATGTTGTGTCCTCATTTTGGACATTGTCAGCAGTTTGCCATTGTTGACGTACAAGAAGGCGAAATAACTGAAACAAAGTTTTTAACTCCTCCCGAACACCAGCCAGGCTTGTATCCCAGGTGGATTGCCCAGTTTGGCGTTACTGATGTAATTGCAGGCGGAATGGGACAACGCGCCATCGACTTGTTCAACGAACAAAACATCAACGTTTTTGTAGGTGCGCCCATGGCAAATCCTGCAGCGCTGGCTGCTGACTTTGTTGCTGGAAACCTGAGTTTGAGCGCAAATTACTGCGACCATTAATAAAATTCCGAAATGGCGCTGGATTATCGTTGCATACAATGTTTCGAAAAGTCATTTACCCGGTTGGTAAATAAATATTCGCTTAGCAAAAGTAACGAAGCCGTATTTGCCGTTTATTTCAGACAAGTGCTGGAAAAAAATACCGATCTGACAACTCCCGAAATACAGCGGTTACTCCAGCACAAGTTGCGGCAACTTACTGGCATTAAAGACCCTTTTGAAGAAGAGAAACTTGCGGGGAACAATACTGCCCTCAGACTTTACGATTTCTGGAAACCTGAGGTGCTGCAATCCAACGATCCGTTCAGACTTGCCTTGAAACTGGCAATTGCCGGAAATATCATGGATTATGCGGCTGATTTTGATTTCAACATCAACGAAACTATCGGCCAGGTATTAAAATCACGGTTTGCCATCAATCATTCCAAACTGCTGAAAAAAAAGATTCAGCAAGCTCAGCGTATTTTATATCTGGGTGACAATGCCGGTGAGATTGTTTTCGACAAACTGTTTATCGAAATCATGATGCATCCTGAGGTAACCTACGCAGTAAGAGGTGGCCCTGCCATTAATGATGCCACGCTCGATGATGCACTGATGATTGGCATGTGCGAAGTGGCCGATGTTGTGTCCAATGGTTTTGATGCCGCTTCAACCATCATTGATAAATGTTCTGAAAATTTCAGGACAAAATTCGATAACGCCGATCTCATCATTTCAAAAGGCCAGGGCAACCTCGAAGGTTTGATAGGTGACAATGACCCCCGGATATTTTTTCTGCTGATGGTAAAATGCGATGTAATTGCCGATACGCTTAAAGTTAAAAAAGGAAGTATAGTGGTTTTGAACAATGAAAAACACCATGGAAAATATTAAACTTGGTATTATCATTTGTCAAAGGTATCATACCTGCGCCGGTGGGAAGTGTTTCAGGTCGTTCCGGAATGGTGAAGGTGCTTTTAGGATGTATAAAAATGCTGATGCAGAAATAGCCGCATATACTACCTGCGGCGGTTGTCCGGGCGGAAACATTGAATATGCTCCGGAAGAGATGAAAAAAAACGGCGTCACGCATGTCCATTTCGCAACCGGTTTTTTGGTAGGATACCCACCGTGCCCTTACATGGAGCATTTCGAAAAGTTTATCACCGAAAAATATGGCATGAAAGTCATTTTCGGGACGCATCCCATTCCACAAAAATATTTTTTAACGCATTCAAAATTAAACACCTGGAACACTCCATTCCTGCAAAGAGCTATAGCACCGACGCTTGTTGATGTAGAAACCAGGTTGCGCTATGACTGAGAAAAAACCACTGAAAATAGCCATAGCAAGCGGCAAGGGAGGAACAGGCAAAACTTTGCTGGCAACCAATCTGGCTGCCTGGCTCGCAATTTCAGAAAGTACCCTGCTCGTGGACCTCGATGTTGAAGAACCAAACGATTTTATTTTCATCAATGGAAATACAGAAAGTATAACCGATCAGTTTAAAATGATTCCCGGATGGGATGCTTCAAAGTGTTCGCTTTGTGGAAATTGCAGTGCTGTCTGCAAGTACCATACAGTGGTAAAACTGGGGACGATGATTGCCGTCTTCGACGAATTATGCCACAGTTGCTACGCATGTTCCGAACTGTGCCCCGAAAACGCTTTGCCCATGAAACCTCGGAAAATGGGGGAAATCAGCAACATCACTGCCGGCAATCTTACCTTTTTGGAAAGCAGGCTGCGGGTGGGCGAAGAGCAGGCTGTTCCGCTCATTAACAAAACCCACAGCCTGGTTAAGAATGAATTCATGAATTTCACGGTTCAGATTTTTGATTGTCCGCCCGGCACAACCTGCCCTGTGATAGCTGCCACCAAACACACTGATTTTGTGATCCTTGTTACCGAACCCACGCCTTTTGGCCTGAACGACCTGAAACTGGCTGTTGAAACCATTCAACAACTGAAAAAACCGATGGGTGTGGTGATCAACCGTTTTGGAATGGGAGACCAGGGTGTAGAAGAATTTTGCGTCAATGCCGGAATTCCGGTTTTAGCAAGAATTCCTTTCAGCAGAAAGATAACAGGGTTATATTCGTCAGGAACACTTGTTTACGACAAGATTGAAGGATTTGATCGGGCCATGAAGGATATTGTACAATTTATTCAAAAAAGCATCAGCAATGCATGAAATTGTAGTTCTTTCGGGAAAAGGCGGCACGGGCAAAACTTCAGTAGCTGCGGCGCTGGCGGTGCTGGCCGGCAATAAAGCCGTGATTGCCGATTGCGATGTTGATGCCGCCAACATGCACCTCCTGCTCCAACCCGATTTTGCTCTCGGCACTGAGTTTTATAGTGGTGAACAGGCTGAAATCGATCCGGAACTTTGCATTCAATGCGGGAAGTGCGCTGATGTTTGCCGGTTCGATGCCATCGAAACATTGGATGGGAAGTATTACGTAAAAAAGCTTGATTGTGAAGGCTGTGGTTATTGTGAAAAAGTTTGCCCTTCAGAAGCAATAACCATGAAGGAACGGAAATCGGGGCAGGTTTACATTTCCAAAACCCGCATGCAAAACACAATGGTTCATGCCCGCCTCGATATTGGCGCTGACAATTCGGGGAAATTGGTTACCAAAGTGAAAAACGAGGCTAAAAAACTGGCTGTTGAGAACAAGAAAGATTTCATCATTGTTGATGGTTCGCCCGGCATCGGCTGTCCGGTGGTGTCGTCGCTGGCAGGCGCCACCTACGTTATACTGGTTACAGAACCCACCCAATCGGGACTGCACGACCTTGAACGGGTGTGGCAGGTAATTAAAAAATTCAGAATACCGGCCGGCTGCATCATCAACAAAAGCGACCTCAATGAAGAGAAAACATCCGAAATCAGGACTTTTATCCACCAGGAAAAAATTGATTTTTTAACCGAAATTCCCTACAACGATAATTTTACAAAGTCGATGATTGAGGGCAAAACCATTGCCGAATCCCAAACAATGCTGAAACCACTGATTGAAAACATCTGGAAACAGGTAAATGAAAAACTAACCAACAAAAATTAATAAAATGAAAATAGCATTTACAGCAAGCGGAACCTCGTGGGATTCGATGATCGACCCCCGTTTTGGCAGAACAGCATACATTTTTTTATTTGATGAGGAAACCGGACAAACCAGCGCTATCGACAACAGCGCAGTGAAAAACGAAGCCCACGGCGCCGGAACAGCCACTTCTGAAAAATTTTACGAACTGAAACCCGATGTTCTGATCACGGGTAACGGCCCCGGCGAAACTGCAGCCAAAGCGCTGAAACACCTGAATATGAAGATTTTTGTGAATGCGCACGATCTTACATTAAAACAGGCTTACGAAAAAATGAAAAACGGCGAGCTTCAGGAAATCTGAAAACCATGAATGGCAGGGGATTTAAAAGAATCGGGGACGAAAGGCTACGCCGGGGGATTCATTACGGAATGAATTTAGGCAATTTTGTAATGAAAATGCGGTTGCCGGCAAAAAACAAAGATCATTTCCGGTTGTAAAACTGAACCAGGGAGCTTTAAAAAATGGACATACCACAAAAAATATCAAATCATAATTTCTTTGCCTTTCTCTGGCACGCAGCTTTTTTGGCACTGGCTCAGAGTTTTATGGATGTTGATACGATAATTCCTTCGATGATTTTAAAATCAGGTGGAACTTCCTTTCATATTGGCATTATGACAACCATTTTGATGGGTGGTTCTAGTTTTACACAACTGTTTTTTGCTCCTTACATCAGCAACAAAAGCTATAAAAAGAAGTACCTGCTTCTGGGAATCAACGCGCGAATTTTTTCACTGCTTGCGCTTGCCATACTGCTTTTTTTCATCCAACCGGGCGCTACACGATGGGCGCTCTGGCTTATTTTCCTTTTTATCAGCATGTTTGCGTTTGGAGGTGCATTTACGAATATCAGTTATACCGACATTTTTGGAAAATCGGTGGATGCAGGAAAACGAAAGACATTTTTTTCAGTCAGACAGATCATTGCCGGAACAATTATTCTCCTGTCTGCATTTCTGGCAAAAAAAATCATCACCGGGTTCAATTATCCCGAAAACTACGCCTACCTGTTTCTTTCAGGCGGGAGCCTCCTGTTAATTGCCTCAGCCGGGTTTTGGAAAATCAACGAGCTGACTTCTTCAGCCTTCAGGATAAGCAGCATTTCCGACTATTTTTCCATTCTTGGCAGCGAATTAAAGAATAACCCGAAGATTATTTTTTTCCTTGGATTTATCAATACGCAGGGAATTATCATTTCTTTTCTTCCATTCGTAATGCTTTATGCAGAACAAAAATTCAGCATTCAAAGCAGTAATACCGGAAATTACTTGCTTTTCAAGGTTATTGGGATCGTTTTTATCAGTCTGGTAATTTTTCTGGCTTCAAAAAAAATCCGTTACAACTTTTTGCTTTACCTAAATGTAGGTTTATCACTTTCCATCATCATTTTAACCATGCTTTCGGCTAATGCCACACATCTGCGTTATGTTTTCATGGTTGGCGGAATTGTGTATTCACTGTTTTCGATAACCATGAATGGAATTTTGCTTGAAGTTTCAGGAAAAGAAAACCGTGCGTTGTACACCGGACTTGCAGGAGCAGGCAATATCCTGCCCGCTGTTTTTCCGCTTGCCGCAGCATGGATCATCGAAGAACTGGGATTCAGGGTGTTTTTTTCCCTGCTTTTCATCATCGTTTTCACAGCTTTGTTTTTTATTTACAAATTAGGATGTAAAAAATGACCAACGAAAACCTCGTATTTGGCCCGATACCCTCGCGTCGCCTGGGTAAAAGCCTCGGAATTAACAACATTCCACACAAAACCTGCAGCTATTCCTGTGCTTATTGCCAGGTTGGCAAAGCCGAAAAAATGCAGTGTCACCGGCAGGAATTTTACCATCCCGCCCTGCTTGCCGAACAGGTCGAAAAAAGGCTCAACAGCCTTACTGGTAACGAGTACCCCGACTTCATTACCCTTGTTCCCGACGGCGAACCCACCCTCGACATTCACCTGGGCGAACTTATCCTCAACCTGAAAATGTTTGGAATTCCCGTTGCCGTCATCACCAACGGTTCGCTCATAACTGATGCATCTGTAAGGGCTGACCTTTTGAATGCCGATTACATTTCGATAAAAGTAGATTCGGTGATCCGGTCAACCTGGAAAAAAATTAACAAACCACACAAAGACCTGAATCTGGATGAAATTCTGAAGGCTGCCTTTAGCTTTTCAAAAATTTTCAGGGGAAAACTCGTTACAGAAACCATGTTAATCAAGGGGTTGAACGACAACAATTCGGAACTGGAATCGGTGGCCGATTATTTGTCGCAGGTTGTCCCTGACACGGCTTACATCGCCATTCCCACGCGCCCTGTGCCTTACAGCGGAATTTTACCGGCCGACGATGTGGATATTACCGCCGCCTGGATGATTTTCAACGATCAACATCTTACCACCGAATTCCTTACAGGGTATGAAGGAAATGCCTTTTCCTCAACCGGCAATTTTGACAAGGACTTGCTGAGCATAACCGCAGTTCACCCGCTCAGGCACGACGCCGTTGAAGAACTAATGGAACAAACAGGAGCACACAAAACCGATTTAAACAGGCTGATTAACACAGGTTTGATAAGAAAAACCATCTACAACAACCAAATTTTTTACCTGAGAAATTTCAAAAAACGCGCATCATGAAACGAGCACGACTTTACCCCGATTCGGGTGTTGAACTAACCCGTTTCACAGCCCTTCACTACGACAGACTGATGAACATCGCATCGGGTGGCCGTTACAGAAAATTCATCCACAGGGCTATTCGCAACCTTGAAATTATGCCCGACGACACCATCATCGACCTGGGTTGCGGAACGGGCAGAAATGCCGCACTGATGCTCGATTATCTTGAAGAATCAGGAAAAATAACCGGAATCGACCTCTCGCCCATTATGCGAAATCAGTTTACCCAACGTTTTGAAGGTGAAAAAAGAGCAAAATTCCTGCAACAACGCATCGACATTCCTTTTGACCTGAACGAAAAAGCCGACCTGATATTCATCAGTTTTGTCATTCACGGGTTTCCACATGATGTCAGGCTGGCCATCATCGAAAATGTGAAACGTCACCTGACTCCCGGTGGTACTTTTGCCATCCTCGACTTTGCGGAGTTCGACATGAACAAAATGCCAGCACTTCATCGCTGGATTTTCAAAACATTTGAATGTAAATACGCCCACGATTTTGTTGAAAAAGACTGGAAAAACATCCTCCAAAACAGCGGATTTACCTTCCATTCCGAACATTTTTACATGAAAAACTATGTGAGGCTTCTCAAAGCTATACTTGCTTAATAATGAAAGCAATCGGTGTCCTGATACAAGAATGAAGTTTGTGGATAAAACTAAATACTTGACAGCCAGCCTTTATTAAAAATCTGATGAATATGCGCAGGCAGGTGTTGCGATGTTTTGGGTCTTTAATTAAAAAACAGAACCTCTACATTCACAGGCCTGCAACAGGTAATTGCTGAGAAAGGTGATGCAGGCTAAGGGCTGTCATTTGGTATCTGATGTTTTTTTCAAAGCGTTTATTATCTAAAAAACAATGATCAACAACCCTTTAAAAAAAAGGAATGATATTGTTCAAACAGATTATTTTTGTAAAAAAACCCGGATATGAAAAAATTGAATAACATAAAAATCGGCAAACGGCTGAATATTCTTTTAGGAGTCTCTATTTCCATCATTTTTGCCGCCCTGGGAATTTACCTGTATAGTCATCAAAAAGCAGCCATTGTTGACGACAGTGACTATATGATCCATCAGCAGGTTACTGACCTTGAAAATCTTGTAAGAATGCAGATAAAGGAACGTCAGAATCAAATGGCGGTTGCTATTGAACTCGCTGATAGGTTATTAAGCATGGAAGGTAATCTGCAGATCATTGAAAACGAAAAGATAAATTTACTGGCACAAAATCAGGTATCATTGGAAAAATCAAACATTGATATCCCGTCTTTTTACATCGGCAGCAGGTTGATTTACAACTCAGTGGATTTGGTAGATAGAATTACCCAATTAACGAATGCCAAGGCCACCATTTTCCAGAAATTTGAACATGGTTTTCTAAGAATTTCTACCACAGTAAAAAAAGCTGACAATTCAAGAGCTGTTGGAACTTACATTCCAAATTCATCGGTGGTTGCACAAACCATCCTAAATGGCAAAGATTATTTTGGGCGTGCTTACGTGGTGAACGATTGGTACCTGACCGCGTATCGCCCGATAAAAATTGAAGGAAAAATTGTTGGGATGGTTTTCGTTGGAATTCCAGAGAAGGACATGGCTGAACTTAAGGATGTTTTCGAAGAAAAGAAGTTTTTTGATTCAGGTTATGCCTTTATCATTGATAAAGAAGGAAATATGATTGTTTACCCGGACAAGGTGGATAAAAATCAGGAAATTTCTGATTATTTCAAGCAATCAAGCGACCGGGTTGGGAATACAGGAAAAACGGAAATAGCGCAGGAAGGCAAAAAAAAGATATTGTATTACCGATTTATGCCTGACATCGAATCGTGGGTGGTGGCCATTGTTGATGCCCACGAAATGATGGCTATATTGGTAAACTTACGTTATGCTCTCATTATCACCTTCTTGATTAGCATTATCATTATCATTCTTCTCAATTTTAATGTGAGTAAATCCATCACCACATCCCTCCAAGAGGGGGTTGAATTTGCAAAACGATTGTCGGAGGGAGATTTGACTACCGAAATCACTTTAAATCAGGAAGATGAAATTGGCGAATTGGCAGCTTCATTGTCGCAAATGGCCAAACAGTTAAGAAATATCATCATAAACATTAACAATGGGTCATACGAAATTGCCTCAGCCAGTCAGCAAATCAGAGATGGCGCCCAATTGTTGGCTTATGGTGCTAATCAGCAGGCGGCATCAGCAGAGGTTGTTTCTGCTTCAATGGACCAAATGTCGACAACGGTCAGAATGAACGCTGACAACGCAATTCAAACGGAAAAAATAGCCCTGAAAGCCAAATCGGGTATGGATTTAATGAGCAAATCAGGAAACGAAAGTATTCTTTCCATAACCGACATTGCCGAAAAAATCAGCATCATCGATAACATTGCGTTCCAAATTAATATTCTGGCTCTGAATGCCTCTATTGAGGCAGCCCGCGCCGGGGAACACGGAAAGGGATTTGCAGTGGTGGCTGCTGAGGTAAGAAAACTGGCTGAAATTAGTAAAAAAGCCGCCGACGAAATAGCCACCATTTCTCAGCGAAGTGTTATAGTAACCCGACAATCGGACCGGCTGATAAATGAACTTTTACCCGAAATCAACAAAACTTCCAATCTGGTTCAGGAGATGGTAGCTTCTTTTAACGAGCAAACTTCAGGTATTGAACAGGTTAATGAAGCACTGGAAGACCTCAACAAAATTGTCATACAAAATGCAGCAGCTTCCGAGCAATTGGCATCAAACTCTGAGCATCTGGCGAGCCAGGCTGCCCATTTGAAGGATTCTATTGGTTTTTTCAAAATCGAATGAAATAATGTGTGCAATGTTGTAACCGCCCCCCTTTAGAGTTAGCAACAATATGTTCTTTAATCCCTTAACCGAGCGCTTCTGATACGGGAGACACCAGTTGTCAGGCAACGTTCATACATCGTACTTTAAAACAATATCTACTGATTTACCAGGGATTTAGCGCTTGCGAAACCACAACTTGCAAAACAGGATTTTTTATTGCTGTAAAAATCTGCATTTGAATGAAAAAAATCATTTTTTTGCAGCGATAAATTTTACACAATCATTCATTTAACACCACTACATCATGACTAAAGTAAACGCGTATCTGAACTTCAACGGAAACTGTGAAGAAGCATTCAACTTTTACAAATCCATTTTTGGCGGCGAGTTTCCTTACATTGGCCGTTACAAAGACATGCCACCGATGGAAGGACAGCCCCCTTTGCCCGAGAGCGAACAGAACAAAATCATGCACGTTTCGCTGCCCATCAGCGAGGAAACCATTTTGATGGGCGCCGATACCATGACCGGCTTTGGTCCTGAAACTTCCTTTGGCAACAACATATCACTGATTTTAAGCCCCGATACCAAAGATGAAGCTGACAGGTTATTCAACGAACTCAGTGCCGGCGGCGCCATCACCATGCCCATCGAAACCACCTTTTGGGGAGCTTATTTCGGGATGCTGATAGATAAATTTGGCATCAACTGGATGATAAGTTTTGAGGAGAGGCAGGGGTAAAAGCCTGATAGCAAATACGATTTGGCAGTTTTTCCAACAAACCGAATCATTCGTAAAAGCAACCAAATCATGAAGATGGATTTGGTTGCTTTTGGTTTATGAAGATTGCTTTCCATCTGAAAATTTTCATCTGTTTCCTTATCTTTGCCCAGCAAAATCAACCAACAATGAACATTGTCATAACAGGAGCCAGCCAGGGGATTGGCCGGGCAACAGTAAAAAAACTAAGCCGGGACAGCAGCCACAGCATCGTGGCCATCGCCCGTAACGGACAAAAACTTGATGAACTCAGGCAGGAATGCCTGGTCGAAAACCCGGGAGCACAGGTTTTCCCGGTTCCTTTCGACCTATCATCCACCGGCTACACATTCAATCTTTTGCCTCACATTCTCAAGGCCTTCAACACTGTGGATGTCCTGATCAATAATGCCGGTCTGCTTGTAAAAAAAGAGTTTCTTCACCTTACGGACGAGGATTTCGACAGGGCTTTTGATGTTAACGTTAAATCGGTTTTCAAACTCACCCGTGCACTGTTAGGATATTTCAACAATCCGGCTCATATTGTCAACATCAGCAGCATGGGCGGCGTTCAGGGAAGTTCCAAGTTTCCGGAACTGGCTTTGTATAGTGCAGCCAAAGGAGCCGTCGCCGTGCTGACCGAGGCCATGGCCGAAGAGTTCAAACCCCGCGGAATAAGGGTGAACTGTCTTGCTTTTGGAGCGGTACAAACGGAGATGTTTGCCGAGGCTTTTCCGGGTTACAAAGCGCCGATGTCGTCGGAAGAAATGGGTGAATTTCTTGCTGATTTTGCAGTGAACGGGCAGCGGTTTTTCAATGGGAAAATACTGCCGGTTTCAGTTTCGACGCCATGAAAGTTGTAAGTCGTAAGTCGTAAGTCATTAGCAGGCAGTCGGCAGTGGGCAGTCGGCAGTCGGCAGTGGGCAGTGGGCAGTGGGCAGTCGGCAGTGGGCAGTAGTACAAACAACTCATTAACAATAAATGACAACAAATGACGGCGAAGCCAAATGACAGCGAAGCCAAATCACGGCGAAGCCAAATTCCGGCGAAGCCAAATCACGGCGAAGC